>NZ_JAUDRH010000011.1 GCF_030381805.1 Chlorogloeopsis sp. ULAP01 | reverse complement strand
CCCCCTGCCCCTCTCCTTAGCAAGGAGAGGGGTGTCCGACAGGACGGGGTGAGGTTTTTCATGCAAGGCTTGTGAAACTTGTTTCATTGGGTCTGCCTTCTTAAAACGATTTGACATAACTTGTTGAGTTGGTTTTTTCTGCTTGCTTTCCTGTCCATTTCTCCCAGCGTGTAATTCCATGACTCACAAATTCAGGATTATCGTCTCCAATAAAACAGATACGTCCCATCCTTTCGCAATTAATCAGGATTTCAGCATCTCCCATAAAAGGGGCAATGACAAAATTATCTTGATGACTTGTATACAAATTGATCAGGTAACTGATTATTCCTTCTACACCTTCAATATTAATTGGGATCTGGGGCTGGGTTTTAGGCTGGTGAGAAAAAATGCTTACATACAAGTTGCCAATCACAAATTCATATTGAAATGGCATCCGCACTTGAGTGCAAAATTCGTAGATATTGCCCCCAGAACGCAGTACCGCCACAACCCGTGCTTCATCAATCAAGTAGTCATGATTCCAAGTTGGTGAAATTGTCGCGATCGCCAAAGCTGCATTTGAGGGTAGCAGTTCCTTGAATTGTTTGCTGCTAGTATCGCCACAATATACTAAATGCCGACCAAGCATCAATTCGTCACCCAATTTTACTTGCGATTCGATTCGGGCGATCGCTCTTTTATCAGGTGTTTTTGCTGTCTGTGTAGTAACTCTCTTGAGAGCCGACTTTGTTTGTTTTTGAGCCATAGCACTTTGGAAGGCTACAATCTGTAACTCTTTTTGCTTACTTCGTGCTTGTTCGGCTAATTTTGCTTGCTTTTCGGCTTCTTGTTGCTTTCCCATCGCCTTAGCTAACTCGGAAGCTTTTTCAGCTTGCTCTGCTACAGCCCGTTCTTGAGCAGCAGCTCTTGCTATCTCTAATTGGGCTGTAGTACTTTTGGCGATCGCTGTTCCTTTAATTAACTGTTTGACTTCTGGATGAATACCTTTAGCAATCTGTAAACCTTGCTGGAGAGTACGTTCAGAAAAACCAGCATTTTTAGCCATCTCCTTAGTAGTCTTAGGAGGAGGTGCAACCATTTCACCACCTTTGAGAGTGTGTTGGTTATCTCCTGGTTGTGCTCTTAGTCCCAACTTTTGCAGAATTTGTTCCCGTTCCAGCCAAAGTTCATGTCGCTCCAGAGGTTCTAGCTCATTGCGGATCAAATTTTCATCAATCTCCGCTAAACGAGCTTGTTCAGTATCTTCATAGTTAACGACATTGCATTCTATTTCCTCTAAACCCAGCATCTGACAGGCTGTCAAACGGTGCAGCCCAGCTATCAGTTTATAATCTCCATCTATCGTGATTGGGTTCAATAAACCCATTGCCTGAATAGATTCTTTCAACTCCTTTACTTTCTCGCCGTTTAATGGACGGCGATTCACACCTATTTTGATTTTGTCTATAGCTATTCTAGGCATAATTACTGTTTTTTATGTCGTCAGTGAAGTCATCAGCAAGACGATAAACCTAATATATTGCACCAGTATTCTCAAAAACGGAAATTTTGTGAGAACTTTGATGAGAATGTCTTATCACTTACAGCCAATGATTAACTGTTTATCAATTGAGAGCAGCATTAACTGGCTTAGTAGCTCTATGAAGTTAGTCACCATCAAAAAGTTCCCTGTCTGAACTAGGGTTATGATAACGAAAACTGATTGTTGGGTATCAGTTGTCAGTTGTTCGTTGAACCGTATGGCTGAAGCACTGTTCACTAAATTACTGTTCTAACCCCAGTTCCTAACCCCTAGTCCTTAGCCCCTAACCTCTAGTCCCTGTTTTCAAACTAGCCGACACCCGCGCATGGTGCGTCTACGTGTAGCCTCAGGCTTTAGCCTGAAGGCTTTTGGGGTTTGAAAACGCGCTTTAGCCCCTAACCTCTAGTGAATAACTTGACAGCATCGCACTTCTTTGCCATACTGGAAGGCAGGTTTTTTGATTTTATTAACTGTTGTCGCTTCGTTACTGATAAGTTTTTTCGGAACAGAGAGTTTTTTATTTTACCTTATTATTGAAGCCATTATATATTGGTGCAGACCAAGAGTAAATTTGAGGAGATTTTGGTATCCATCAAGCCATTATTGATTTACCGAAAGTTTACTCATACCATAATCCGTCTGAGCGTCTCTTTTAGAGTTGAAAACTAGATAAAACCAGTCGCGTGTCTACGGTTACATAAATACATTTAAATTTGAGTGAGAATTGAAAAAAGAGGTACCTTGAGATCGGATTTAGGATTATTGGCAAGTAGATAGGCATAATTAAGCATAAAATGCTTATTCCCAAAAACTAGATATAGTAGGCATTTACCCTACTGCCATCTGCTAATCAGTGGCTACAATATTTAAAGGTATTTGAACGGGTGTAACTACCCATGGAAACATTATAAGCAAGCAAAAGTAGAATTAGGTTAATTACCATTACTTATTGCAATCAAAACTTTTGTCAGATTTGCTATTTTCACAATGACAAAATTGAAAGCTGAAATATTTTTTTGCAATCAAAATGACAAAAGAGAGATAGGTAAATCACGTATTTCTCTTGTAATTGTTAATGGTTAATCGCTAATAGCAAGGAACAATTAACTATTAGCTATTAGCTATTAGTAATTAGCAATTAACATCCAAAAACTAATACTAAATTAGGATGAAAATATGTCAGCAGACAAGAAAAGTTTTCTGTTTGTAAAACCTGCGGGTAGGTGGCCACTTTTTTTGGCAGCTTTTATAGCTTTAACTACAGGGTTAGTATCTTTCTTTAGTTTGTTACTATTTCGTTCCAATGTGCAAACCCAACCACAGAAGCCCGTTAAAGCTGCACCCGCAAGAGTTGCTGTTACTGCTTTGGGGCGTATAGTACCTGAAGGTGAAGTGACTCAGTTGTCTGCTCCCAGTTCGCTAACTGGTGTGCGAGTAGAAAAGCTGTTGGTAAAAGAAGGTGAACAGATTAGGGCAGGGCAGGTAATCGCATTACTAGAAGGGTATGCTCGCTCTTTAGCAAATGTACAGCAGGCTCAAAGTAACGTTGAGGTTGCTCAAGCTAAATTAGCACAAGTAAAAGCTGGGGCAAAAACAGGAGATATTGATGCCCAAAAAGCAACGATCGCCCGAATTGAATCGCAGTTACGAGGGGAAGTTACTGCACAAAAAGCAGCGATCGCCAGTTTACAAGCTCAGGCTGACAATGCCCAAACAGAGAATAGTCGATATCAGCAGCTATACCAAGAAGGTGCTGTTTCCGCTTCTACTGCCGCTAGTAAAGCTCTACAGTACCAAACTTTACAACAGCAGCTTGTTGAAGCTAAAGCAACCCTCAACCGTACAGTAGACACTCTAGAAGAACAACTCAGCGAAGCAAGAGCCAAGCTGGGAAGTATTAAAGAGGTGCGCCCAACAGATGTGCAACTCGCCCAAGCTGAACTCAAAAGCGCGATTGCAGCTGTTAAACAAGCAAAAGCAGAACACGATCTCACCTACGTTAAAGCTCCCATAGATGGTAAAGTTTTGAAGACTCACACCAAATCAGGGGAAGTAGTCGCCACAGCCGGAATTATTGAAATCGGCAAAACTTCCCAAATGTCCGTGATTGCAGAAGTTTATCAAACTGACATTCAGAAAGTCCGCCCAGGGCAAAAAGTCGTAATTACCAGCACAGCCTTCCCCAAAAAACTGCAAGGAACTGTCAGCAAGATTGGCTTGTTAGTCGACAGACAAAGCATCTTAAGTATCAACCCAGGAGCAGATACAGATCGTAGAGTCATCCAGGTAAAAATCCGCATCGATAATCCAGCAGATAGTGAACTAGTCGCTGGTTTAACCAACTTACAGGTAGATGTCGCCATTCAAATTTAACCGCAGCAGGCATTGTTAAATTACTCACACACGATCGCATTTATCTTGAATCATGGTGTTTACAACTCCCGTAGCTTGGCTACAACTAGTCAGAAACAAAATTCGTTCTCTAGTGGCTATAGCTGGTATTGGTTTTATTGTGATTTTGATGTTTATGCAACTTGGATTTCAAGATGCTCTTTACTCCAGCGCTACCCAAGTACATCGCAATCTCCAAGGAGATTTATTTTTAGTCAGTTCTCAATATAAATCTTTAACTGCAATTCAAAGTTACTTTCGGTCTCGATTGTATCAAGCTTTAGGGTTTGATGGTGTAGAGTCTGTTAGCCCAATGTATTTGGGATTTGCCAAATTTAAAAATCCTGAAAACGGCGAGAAATATTCAATCTATGTGATTGGATTTGAACCAGGAAGACCTGTGATGAATATACCAGAAGTGGAGAAAAATATAGACAGAATTAAAGTTCCTGATGTAGTACTTTTTGACCGCAATTCTAGACCAGAATTTGGGCCAGTTGCTCAAAAGTTTACTCAAGAACAAACAGAACAAATACTTGAAATTTTTCCCTTTGATTCATTAAGAGGATACAGAGTTAGAGTAGGTGGATTGTTCAGTTTGGGGCCTTCTTTTGGCGTAGATGGTAATTTGATTGTTAGTGATACAACTTTCCTGAGGATATTTCCTAATAGTCGTCCTTCAGAAATGATAGATGTAGGTGTAATTTCTCTTAAATCTGGTACTAATCCTAAGAAAGTCTTGAGAGAATTACAAACTAATTTACCCGACGACGTGAAGGTTTTCACCTACCAGGAATTCATAGATTTCGAGAAAAAATATTGGGCAACTAGAACACCCATTGGTTTTATCCTTAATCTTATGCTAACAATGGCTTCTGTTGTTGGTATAGTGATTGTCTATCAAATTCTCTACAGTAATATTTCTACTCAATTAATAGCCTATGCAACATTAAAAGCTATAGGTTATGCAAATAATTACTTCTTGCATTTAGTCTTTCAACAAGCTCTAATTCTGTCATTACTAGGCTATATTCCAGGATTTATTATTTCCTTATTCTTATATAACTTTGCGATGGATGCAACCAAATTACCTATCATGATGAGTCTTCATAATGCAGTCATTGTATTGATATCGGCAGTTTTAATGTGTATGACATCAGGAGCGCTTGCTATCAACAAACTTCGCTCTACAGACCCAGCCGATATTTTTTAGGAAGGCAGCTATGCTGAGAGCAGAAGGCAGAAAGCTTAATCTTTGAGTACCATAATTTTCTACATTGCTATCTCGATATGAACTTCAAAAATAAATCTCTTCTCATTACTGGAATTGGCAAATTTGTAGGCTTACGTGCTGCTGAAAGAGCTATCGCACAAGGAATGAAAGTCTCTGGGCTACAAAGTTCAGCAGATAAAGCGAAAAAAGCACAGAACTTGGGTGCTAAAGTGATAATTGGTAGTATCACAAATCCTGCTATTACTGAGTCAGCCTGCCAAGGAATAGATATTGTTTTACATACAGATGAAATTGCCAAAGAAGGTGGTTCAGTAGAAGAATTTCGTGAGGTAAATGTTGGTGGAACTCTTAACATTGCTAAAGCAGCCAAGAGTAGTGGTGTTAAAACCTTCATTTATATTTCAAGTGCCTTAGTCTATGGCTTTAACTATCCCGATCGCGTGACAGAAGACGGGCCACTTTCAGGCGAAAATAATCCTTACTGTCAAACAAAAATAGAAGCCGAAAAAGCTCTTTTAGAACTTAACGATCCATCCAATTTTGGCGTTATTATCATTAGACCAGGTGATGTTTACGGCCCTGGAAGTATTCCTTGGATTGTTCGACCATTATTGTTAATGCGGCAAAAATTATTTGCTTATGCTAATGATGGGCAAGGAGTAATCAATCACCTATATATTGACAATCTCATTGATGCTATATTTCTCGCTCTAGAAAAAGAAACTTACGGAGAAATTTTTAATATTACTGACGGGCAAGAAACTTCCTGGAAGGAATATTTTACTTATTTAGCAGAAACAGCTGGTTTACCAGCACCATTTTCTTTACCAAAAGATGAACTTAAATTATTCCTTAAACTGCGCTATCAAGGTCAAAAACTATTTCGCAAACAAGCCGATATTTTACCAGAAGTAGTAGACTTCATGACTCGTCCTTATGCTTATTCAATAGATAAAGCTCAGAAAATATTGAATTATCAACCAACAATTAACTTACAAGAAGGAATGCAGCTAACTCAAGAGTGGCTGAAGAAAACTGACCTCAAAAAAATGATGCCCTAGTAAAAAATTCCTTTAATTCGTAGCGAATTCCCCATCAAAAAACTCTGCGTTACTCTGCGCTAACTTTGCGCGAAGGCAGTCGCTACAACGGGGGGCTTTGGCCCACCCCCCTTCGGGTACTCTAACGAGAACCCGCTTCGCGTGTACGCAGTCGCCACAAGTCGGGGAACGCGCTGCCTCCTCTCTGTGTTTAAGGTCGCTACGAAACTGACACTAAAATCTTATCAAGAAACATATGTTACTGAAAGTCTCTAAGATTGCCTATTTGTTACTGCCTGCTTTACTGAGCATGAGTTTTGGTTGCAAAGTCAATGCAGAGCCAACATCTACACTAACTGTAGTAGTAAAAGGTATAAAACATCAAAAAGGACAGATTTGCATTCGAGTTTTTTCAAGTGAGAAAGGATTTCCTTTAGGTAGTAGCGGCGAAGTAAAAAGTGGCTGTACTCAAATTGCTGGGAATTATGTGAAAAAACAATTTACTGGTTTGAAACCAGGAACTTATGCAGTTGCTGTTGTTGATGATCAAAACGGAGATTACAAACTCGACAGAGACTTTTTAGGTATTCCCAAAGAAGGATTTGGTATTTCCAAAAATCCAACTGTTTCACTCATAACTGGTACGCCAAAGTTTAGCGATGCCAGTTTTTCATTGCAAAAAAATAAAACAATCAACATTTTCATGAAATATGGACTCGATCCATAAGGTAGGGGATAGGTGATAGGGGACAGGGAACAGTAATTCCCTCGTTTCCTCGTTACCAGGTTCAACCTGGCAGGTGAAAACTAGAGCCTCTGGCTCTCTCACCAATTTTCATAGACAGAATGGGCCATGGAGAGAAAAATAGATGACAGAATTGGTACTATTGCTATTTAGGTTTTTAGTGGGTTGGTTAGCGATTCAGGCATCTATAACACTGGTATTTTTATTGTTTTTGCAATCGCCTCAAAAAAATTCCTTACCAGACGAAGAATTGCCAAAAGTAGCGGTGATTCTTTGTCTGCGGGGAGGAGATCCTTTTTTACCCTATTGTTTGCGATCGCTCCTACAACAGAACTACCCTCAATATGATCTCAAGCTAATCGTCGATAGTAAAGAAGATCCAGCTTGGAAAATTGCCAACGACGCGATCGCCTCTTTAGGAGCTACTAACGTCCAAGTCAGCCCATTAAGCATCAGGAGATACAACTGTAGCCTCAAATGCAGTTCACTGGTACAAGCAGTCTCAGAATTGGATGACTCCTACAAAGTAGTTGCCTTAGCAGATGCTGATGCAGTAGTTCATCCCAATTGGCTGCGTGACTTAGTCACGCCTCTAGACGATCCAAAAGTCGGGGTAACCACAGGTAACCGTTGGTACTTACCCACTGGCAAATATTGGGGAACTACGGTGCGGTACTTGTGGAATGCTTCCGCAGTTGTGCAGATGTTCTTTTACGGAATACCTTGGGGTGGCACATTAGCTGTGAAAACAGAAGTTATCCACCAAACAGGACTTTTGGATAGATGGGCAAGAGCCTACGGCGAAGATACAATGATCCGTAGAGTCTTGGGACAACATGGGTTAAAAGTTAAGTTTGTACCTTCACTGCTAATTCTCAATCGTGAAGAGACAGACTTACCTCGATTACTAGAGTGGATGAAACGCCAACTAGTTTCTTCGCGCCTGTATCATCCTCAGTGGTGGGCTGTAATTGCTGACGCGATTCAAACTGTGATACTTCCTAATCTACTCTTAGTGTTATTTCTAGTGGCGTTATGCACCCAAAAATGGGATGCTGCAATTTTGGCTTTAACCACTTTTAGTGGCTATATTCTAGGATTACTCTTGCTTGCGATCGCATTAGAGAAAGGAGTACAGCAAGTAATTGGCAAACATGGTGAACCGGCAGCCAAATTGTCACCTGCCACAGTCGTAAAAATACTAATCGGCATTCTCCTCACAAATTGGACTCACGGGTTTGCACTCCTATCTTCCCTGTGGATGTCAACAGTCAACTGGCGCGGTGCCATCTACCGAATTAAAGGCCCTTGGAACATCAAGCTCATCGAATATCGCCCTTATCAACTGTTAGATCAACCTGTTGATAGTAAAGTTTCTCTTTAATTTTTCTCCCAATAAATACAATCACTTCCTTGCAGCTATGAAAAAACAACCTCTTCGCATTGCGCTAATTACAGGATTGTATGCGCCATTCTTAACAGGGGTTTCGGTTGCAGTGCATCAACGGGTGCGCTGGCTACTACAACAAGGACATGAAGTCTTTCTCATTCACCCAGAAATTAACGAGCAGTATCCCAAAGAGGTTGGTAACCGCCCCATGTCAGGGCTGCGAGAATTACAGTCTTTTCCCAACTTTTCCTCTTATGCATTCCCTACCCAGCCGCTAATATTCTACAAATCTCTTCCCCAACCATTAAGCTATCGCCATTGGAGTGATTCCAAAGTATTAGAGAGTTTTCAGCCAGATATCATAGTGGTTGAAGAAGCGCCACAAATGAGGGGATTTTATTCAATTTTCTTGCAAGGTTACGGACGCCCCGTCGGCTCAGAATACGCTCGGCGCACTGGCACACCAATTATCTCCCTATTCCACACCGATATCGTTGCTTATATTCGATATTACATGGGCAACCAATTTTTCAGCTTTATTCGTCCCATGCTGCCAATGTTTATCAAGCAATTCAGCGAAGCTTACGACTATAACTTCTTTCCTTCACGAGAACAGCTGGAAAAGTACAAAAATCTGCAATCCCAACGCAGCGAATACCTAGCTTATCAAGGCATAGATTGCCAAAAATTTAATCCTAATAATATCTGTCATAACCCCATCCCCAACGACAATCGACCAACCCTGCTCTTCGTTGGACGTATTGCCCCAGAAAAAAATGTTACTCAACTCCTAGACATATACCCACTTGTTGCTGCTAAAATTCCTGACGTGCATTTAGTAATTATAGGCAGTGGGCCTTTACAGGAAGAAATACGCCAGCGTGCCGCTAAATTTGGGCCGGGTGTGACTGTGTGGGGAGAATCTCACGGCACAGAACTATTGGGTTGGTATGCACGAGCAGACGTATTTATCAATCCATCCATTACTGAAAACTTTTGCACCTCAAACAACGAAGCCTTAGCTTCTGGAACTCCTGTAGTCGCAGTCAAAGCACCTTCAACCTCAGAACAGATATCCTCAAGTAGTAACGGCTTCCTTGCCGAACCCAACGATTCTGGGGATTTCGCCGACAAAGTGATTAGAATTCTCGAAAATCCTGAGCTTAAAGAAGAAATGTCTATGCACGCTCGCTTCTCCATACTTGAATATGATTGGTCTATGTGTATGGAAAAATTTGAAGAGAAGCTATACGAAATAGTTAAAAAACCAAAAAAATTGGCAGCAACAACTGTTTAATTAATAGATAACTTGCACTACCCCTTAACAAGCCAGAGAATCAATTCTCTGGCTAATAGCACAAGTCCCTTTAAACGGACTTAAAGACTTTTCTAGTCAGATTTATCTGACTTTATATCTTAGCCAAGAAATTTATTTCTTAGCGGAATGAAAAGCTAATACAAGAATGACTAGTAGGGTGCGTTAGCGACAGCGTAACGCACCGCCATTACCAAAACACAAAATTTAATTATCCATATCTTGAATAATCCGCATTGTTTCTACACTCACCGTGCAGACTCGTTGCAGTAAATTTATCACCTGTTCTTTGTAATCTGAAAGCGGTAGGTATTGAATTTTTCAGCAATAGTCGGATCTTTTGGTTTCTTTTCCTTATATTGATCCAAAATCCACTCTAAAGCGCAGCGGTTGCCAAGGTGATATTCCCAAGCAATTTTAGGGACACCTTCTAGAATAGTAACTTCATCTAAAATTATTGTTCCCTTAGTTTTATCAGCTTTGAGTTTCGCCTTGGGAGTTATTTTGCTGGATTCATCAAAAGGCAAATCAATTCGCTTTCAAGGATAGAGTTCGACAGTTTCATAATTGATGTGTAAATCCATCAACTGTTTACCCCAGCTAACCCATTGCTGAAAGTCATCGTAGAGGGGTAAGCGGGGGGGGAATTCTCGTTTCAGATTGAGTTCGTATCTTTGTCGATAAGCGGGGTTGTTTAAGACGGCGTAGGTGTAGTGAAAAATATCTAGTTTAGTGATTGTGGAATCTTTGTAATGGTTTTGGAATTGTGTTAATCCCCAATCGGTGATGTTGTCGGTGCGGTTTCCGTTTTTTCCACACCAGTAGTGACACGAGCCAGAGGCTCTAATTCTCGTTACCAGGTTGAACCTGGTAATGAGGGTGAGTCACGCAAGTAGTGACACGATATAGGTTCAGGTTCGTAGTAAGGACTTTAGTCCTTAAATGTTTAAGCGCTAAAGCGCTTACTACAAACTACTAATTCATCCTTTCTAGCAGATGCTCTCCCACTCGCAAAGCATTCGCCATAATCGTTAACGATGGATTTAAAGCAGTACTAGACGGGAAAAAACTACCATCAACAACATAAAGATTATCCACATCATGAGTGCGGCAGTTAATATCAAGTACTGATGTTTCTGGATTTTTACCAAAACGACAAGTACCGCACTGATGTCCAACATCTTTCAAAGACATTTTTTGAGGCAGAAACAAAGAAAAATGTCCTTTTTGAGAGTGCAATTTTATTGATTTTAAAACAGAAATCCAGCGTTGGATGAAACGATTAAAAGGCTGTTGGTTGTTATTTGTATATTCAAGAATAATTTGCTCACCCTTAACACGCACGCGATTTTTTGGATCTGGTAAGTCTTCAGTAATCAATAACCAAGAAACAGAATGATTTGCGATTGTCTCAGCTATTATACTAGGTGTAAAAGGTGGTGCATTAGCAGCTACTCTATCTTTATTAATATTGCCGAGTAATTGTATGCTGCCCATTGGATAAGGAAAATCTTTCTCTCCCCAATAAAAATCATTGACACCTATAGTTTTTTGAAAAACTGTAGGATTAGCTTTTGTTGACAAAGCTATGACTACCCCAAATTTATGAGCCATATAATTTCGCCCTACTAAGTTAGAACTATTAGCTAAACCATTTGGGTGTTTGTCGTTAGCGGATTTGAGTAACAATACAGCTGAGTTGATTGCACCACAAGCAAGAACAACGATATTTCCAGAGAAAATATACTGCTTACCTGCAATTTCTGTTTCTACTCCTGTGATTTCTTGTCCGGATGTATTTGTGTGAAGGCGTACAACTTTTGCTTGAGTGATTAAAGTTAAATTTTTATAAGTTACAGCTGGACGAATACAGTTAATTTCAGCGTCAGATTTAGCATTAAGAAGACAGGGAAAGCCATCGCAAGTCTCACAACGAATACAAGAACTTAAAAAACGATTAGCTTCATTCAGTTTGATACCAAGTGGCAGATAGAATGGATGCAAGTTTTTGTCTTTTAAGGCATCATTAATTTCTTGAATGTATGGTTCGTGGCTGATTGGAGGAAACGGATAGGCTTCAATAATTTGAGGTTCTGTCGGATCTAAACCTTTTTGAGCATGTACTTCGTAAAGTTTTTCTGCTTGGGTGTAGTAAGGGGCAAAATCCTGATATTTTAATGGCCATTCAGGAGAGATGCCTTCTTTATGAATAACTCTGTTAAAATCATTTTCGCGAAATCTAAATAACGCACCACCGTAAAATTTTGTGTTACCACCGACATAGTAGTGTGTGAGAGGACGAATTGCTTTTCCGTGTTTGTCGTACCAAACTTCTGCTGTGCGATAGCATTCTTTTTTAAATATTTGATGAGAATCCCAATTGGCTTTTTCTCTAGGTAAGAAATTGCCTCGCTCTAGAACTAAAATCTTTTTACCACTGGGTGCTAATTTATATGCCAGTGTTCCACCACCTGCACCTGTGCCAATGATGATAACATCATAATGACTATCAATCATTTTTTCTCCGTTTGTTGAGTTGTTGGTGATGCACCAGGTGTAAGGAGAGAAGAAATAAATTTGAGGATTTTGATGAATAAAATTAATAGAAAAACTCCCTGAAGAGTATCAGTTGCATCTGTGTAAAAACTGTGTAAAAACATCTAAGTAAGTAGACATAGTTAAACTGAAAATATTTTTTCGTTTATAGTCGGCGCTGTCTTCGCTAAAGCGCAGCGACTACGAACTTTAATATATTTACGTCTAGCTGCTTAAATGGGTTTAGCTTGATAAGCCGTCAATGATATTAGTCAAGTGCAATTATAAATGGGAGTAAATTAATCAAAAAGCAAAATTTTAGAGTTTTCGGTAATAAAGTTTGCAGTTTGAAATGGAAGAATGATTAATTTTCCTTTAAAATTTATGTTCTCGTCAAAATGCCCTCACTCTCGAAGAGTGGGGCTACATAAACAAAGGCTGCCTCCGCAGCCTCTAAGGATTTCAGCCCACGGAGGTGGGCTTTGTACGACTAGCTCTAGACTTCTAGCCTGCGGGCGTTTGTTGAGTAGCAGAAAATTTAGTTAGGCAAACGCTTCTCAGCACGCATTTGATTTTCTGCACAAGTTAGGTTCAAGTTGGTTAAACCAATCCAACGATAAATAGTGTCTCCAAATTCTGGAAAAAGTTGGATGTTAGAAAATAAAAGCCTTGTCAAAACTCCATCCAGCATGACTTCTGCTTTGTTTTGCTTAATTGCTTCCACAACTGCGATCGCTACAGCTTTTGGTTCGGAAACACGTGCTAATTTAGGTGATGGTAAGCCAAACTTCAGAAACATCCCTGCTTTTGTGTATCCTGGACAAACTACTGTAATTCCTACACTGGTATTTATTAATTCTTGCCGCACTGCATCTGTCCACATAATTAAACCTGCTTTACTAGCAGAATATATACTGTTATAAGGTGCTCCTTTTTTCCCAGATCCAGAGGCAATATTGACAATATGACCGCTATTACGCTCTAACATACCTGGTAAAATTAACCGGGTTAACTCCATCCCAGCCATTAAATTAGTTACTAATATTGACTGGATATCTTTAAAGGAGTAGTTTTGGAATGGTCGATATTTTTCGATGGCAGCATTATTAATCAAAATATCGATTGGCCCTACAACTTCGTTAATCTGCTGCACCAGAGATGGTAATTCTTCTACTTTACTGATATCAAATGGAATAGTTATACCCTTACCACCTGCAAATTCGATCTCAGCACGTATTTGATCTAGCCTTTCTTGGGAACGAGCAATACCAATTACTGTTGCCTTTTCTTTTGCCAGCGTACGAGCAATAAATGCTCCGATACCACCGGACGCACCAGTCAATAGCACTGTTTTACCTGCTATACTTTTCATCGTTACTTGTGACTAATTTGATTTTGTTGGTAGTTGCTTTTTAGGAGCAGGGGCGGGAATATTATAGATATTGTCATCATCTGAATAGAAATTGCTTTCAAACCCGCCCGTAGAGTTTTTAGTTAGTAGAAAATGTCACCATACTCCAACAAAATTAAAAGTGGAGTAAGCTTACTCATTTCTTGCATCCACGCTCTTTTCTGCCAAGAAATCAATTTCAAGGGCTAAAACCTAAAGTCTACTAAAGTAGAATAGGTAAAGTTTTCAGTCAGTACCCTACGGGCATCTTCCAGGCATTTTAGGGGCGAGGTGCAAGATGTGAACTTATGTACTTTCCATTTGCACTTTTTTCGTTCAGACTGTCATTAGATCAATAATCTGAGGAATTACAAAATTCCTAAAGACAGCTATAGCTCTACAGAAATCAGTAGAGCTTTTATATCGTTCATTACTCATGCATTTTGAGAACAGGTGCAATTAAAAATATCAAGTGTCTAATTACGCTTAATTCCCCTAAATACTCTTAGCCCACTTCCAGAAAATTGACACTCAATATCGAATGCAGTATTGTTTCTGCATCCTTGTAGGGATTAATTGCTAATTTAATTTAATTAAACCACAACTCATTAATTTTCACACCCTTTTTCAGTGACACACAAAACTTTTATTTCTATAAAACTCAAATTTTATTTGTTATTATCAATATCACAGACAAAAAATAAGGCAAATTTAAATAAATTTATC
This sequence comes from Chlorogloeopsis sp. ULAP01, assembly GCF_030381805.1. Taxonomy (NCBI): domain Bacteria; kingdom Bacillati; phylum Cyanobacteriota; class Cyanophyceae; order Nostocales; family Chlorogloeopsidaceae; genus Chlorogloeopsis; species Chlorogloeopsis sp. ULAP01. Next base: position 266,521 of record NZ_JAUDRH010000011.1, on the reverse strand, counting down.
AATATTTTTTGACAAATTCATTAAATTTTGAAACTAGCAAATAGAAAAAAGTATTTCATCGGTAAAGTGGAGAATTTTTCGGTATAGTAAAACTACTATACCGAGTTATCAACTTACTGAGGCATTTGTCCATAAACTTTTTTAATTTGCTCAGAAAAGTGATTTTCTTCATATTTCAATTGTTGAGCTACCTCTAATCCTTTATGAAAAGCACTTAGTGCTTGAGGATAATTCTTACGCTCTAAATAAATTTGCCCCATTAAATCGTAAGCATTCATCAAACCATAAAAGTTTGAGGCTAGTTGTTGAGACTGTATCAGAATTTGGCTAGCTTGTAATGCCTCCTCTATTTGTCCTTGAGAACGATACAGCGCAATTAACTTTTGTAGAGCTTCTCCTGCACGTACATACTGTTGTAATTGCCAAGCGGTTGTATAAGCTTGTTGATAGTTGGCAAAAGCCTGTTGCAGCAGATTGGGATTTTCTCTTGCTAAAGATTCATAATTTGAGCCGATCGCTAGCCTCAAATTTGGTAACTGGGTAAGGTTATTTTGATTTTCGTAAATTTGTACTAATTGATTGCGTATTTTGATCGCTTGCTGGAGTTGTTTTCCCTGCTCGTAGATGTAAGCTAGCTGTTGTAAGTATGTTAGTTGACTTGTACTATCGCCACTCGCAACAGCAAGTTTTAACAATTCTTCATAGCTTGCCGCAGCTTTAGGATAATCAAACCAATCTAGATGTAAATTTCCTATTGTCTGGAGGGTTTCTACTTCTTTTGCTGTATTTTGTTGCTGGCGGAACATTGCCAAAGCTTGGTTATAAACATCCACAGCATTTTGAGGCGATCGCACTTGTTGATAAGCTTGTCCTAGTGCTTGTAGCAGATCTAAATCGGGCGGTTTTTGAGATTGTGCCTGTTTTTGAATCTTTTGTATTCGCTCAGTAATATATTGCACTTCTAGGCGCTCGTTTTTTTGATAGGCGATCGCGCCAACTCGCCCTAGTGCTTGTACTTCTTGTAGCGCTCCCAAGTAGCGACGCAGCCGCAGTTCTCGGTTCCAGGTATTAAAAGCTCCTTGTGTATCACCTGCTTGCAATTTCGCCGTAGCTTGTTGATTCAATTTATCCAGCGCTGCTTCTAACTGTTGCTGTTCTTGGGCAGATAACGGCTGTTTTTCAGGTTTAAGTGGAAGCAGTGGATCGACTGTATTAATTTCTAGTGGTGATGGAGGGAACTGATTTGGTGATTGAGATTTGTCAGTCTCTGCCAGTGTCACCGAATTGCAAAGCAGCAAAAACGTAGTTGTGGCAGTAATAATCTTGCTTAAGCGTCGTAACATCGGAATTTTACCTCTCAGTACTACTAGGGAATTGGTAATTGCCAGTCTTCCATTAGCCATTAACCCTTGACGCAAGTAACTAAAAAATTCTCCTGCCAAACAGGTAGCTACAAGTTTTACAATACTTCCAGATTCTTTTTAAGCAACTGGTGTATTGTCTGTAATGACTCATTCCACAGATCTTGCCACCTTAGCCCAGTGGATGGCAGCAGATTTTAGCAATCAAGAACAAGCTTTTGAAAATCCGCCCTTATTTGCCCATATTCGTGTTTGTATGCGTCCCCTTCCCGTAGACTTGCTCTCAGGAGTGAGTTTTTATGTGGAACAAGCTTATGACTATATGCTGAACGATCCTTATCGTGTAGCAGTAGCAAAGTTAGTGGATGCAGGAGATCATATCCAAATAGAGAATTACAAGGTTAAGGATGAACAAAGATTTTATGGAGCATCCCGCAATTTAGAACGCCTTAAAACTTTAACAATCGATGATTTGGAAAAATCCTGTGGTTGTAACATGATTTTAGAGTGGACAGGCTCCGGCTTCAAAGGCAAGGTGGAGCCAGGAAAATCCTGTTTTGTTTATCGCAAAGGCAAAAAAACTTATCTAGATAGTGAATTTGAAATCGACGGAGAAAAATTTATCAGTCGCGATCGCGGGCGCGATCCAGAAACCGATGAGCATATTTGGGGTTCTGTCGCTGGCGCATTTCACTTTGTCCGTTGGCACACTTTTGCCGATGAGGTAAGAGTTTAAGATTTCCACTCCCGTGTCTCGTGGCGACGGGAGTGTGAAAAATTTACAGATGTGAGGATGCAATTTTAGATAAAATTCTGATAATATAATATTTTGTGGGTATGGCGGCATAGCCAAGTGGTAAGGCAGAGGTCTGCAAAACCTCCATTCCCCGGTTCAAATCCGGGTGCCGCCTTTAAGAAATAGCTTAAACTTCAGGGCTTGGAAGCCCTTTTTTAATGGGAATTTTTGGATTAGTCCCATAAGCACAACCTTAGCCAATGCCTTTTACCGCTGACGAGAAGGAGGAGGATTAAACCTAAACTTTTCCTAGAGCGATCGCACCCCCAAGTTGCGCCGCTTTACCCAGTTTTACTGCTGCTTATTTGCGCTTGAATAAATTGCTCTATTTCTGGCTTGAGTGTGATATTCATAACTTGTACCTCAACTAAAAAATAGGACAGTTTCTGTTTGTTAGCACTCGCGATCTACCAACTTGAGCAGGAATCAGTGAGATGATGACACCTTGGACAGAAAATGGGCGATCGCCTTTTTTGATTTTAGGCAGAACTATATTGTGTGCGATATGCGATCGCTAGCTTCAAGTTTCACAAGTTGTTTTGAAAAAGTTCTAGAACGCGTTGCCAAGCATCAGGAGCCGCTTCGGGGCTGTAACTTGGGTGCTGGGCGATGAATGGGTACTTCTCTACAAATAATCCGTGAAAGAATCCGTGTCCTGCGTCGTATCGGAATACGCGATGATTTATTTGATGTTTCTTTAATTCCGCCTCAATTTGCTCGTTTTCCTCCTGGGAAACTAATTCATCCCTTGTCCCAAAAAACACATAAATAGTACCTTTAATTTCAGAGGTGCGATTAATGGTTGGAGTATCTTCACCATAACTAGAAGTGGTAATTCCACCACCGTAAAATGAAGCCGTTGCTTTAATTTCGGGTAAGGTTGCAGCCATGTAAGCAACATGACCGCCAAAACAGAAACCAATCACCCCGATCGCATTATCATTGATATTAGGTAGAGTTTTTAAGTAAGCGATCGTAGCTTGAATATCACTGAAGATTTCTTGATACTTGACTTGTTGATAGTATTCCAAGCCAAGCCGATAGCCTTCTGGGCTATAGCCAACACTTTCTGATTTATATTCAACCTCAAAACCGGGAGCAAAACGTTGATAAAGCGCGGGTGCTACTGCTACATAACCATGTTTGGCTATGAGTTCGGTGACTTCTCGAATGTGGTTGTTAACTCCAAAAATTTCTTGAAAAACTATAACAGTGCCAAAGATTCCCTGATGTGTTGGTTGAGCTAAGTAAGCATCAATTTCTAAGCCGTTGTTAGGGATTTTGACTTTTGTAGTGTTAATTTCAATATTTGGTGTTTTTAGCATCTTTGTTTTGGCTGAACTCAGTGTCATCCCACTGTAGAAAAAATGCTACCTAGAACTCTAGAAAAAAGTTGCGGAATCTTAGTAAATTATTGCGTTCGCGCTTGCATGAGTTGTTTTGGTGTAACGCCGACAATCCGTTTGAAATATCGAGTCAAGTGACTTTGATCGCAAAAACCTACCCTGACAGCAATGTCTGCAATGCTAAGTTCGCTGTGCTGTAATAAATATTTCGCTTTATCAATCCGACATTGCAAAATGTATTGGTGGGGCGTTACACCCATACCTTGCTTGAACAAACGCAAAAAGTGGTATTGACTCATTTGGGCGATCGCAGCAATCTCACTTAACTTTACATCCTGCTCCAGATGTTCGTTAATATACTCCTTCACCTGTTGCAACTTCAGAGTAGGTAATCCATCTGTATAGGTAAAAAGCTTAGGTTGCGTGGTGCAATAGTTCCGTAATAAATGAATAGCTAATGTTGTTTTGATACTATCAATCAGTAAATAACCGCCAATTTTTTTAGACTCTAATTCTTCTCGTAAGGCACAGAAGATACCTTGAAGCAATACATCTTGCCGAGTCATAAAATGAGGGATAAGTTCAATGCGATCGCAATCAACCCAATCTTGACCGACTTGTTTGAGGAGTGCAGACTCAATTGCCAAAATTATAAACTGGACTGAGGTATTCCAATTGCAGCGATGGGAAATACCCGCAGGAATAATTGCAATGTCTCCATGATTGCGCGTCTCTCTTTTAAGCTTTCCATCCAACCATCGTTCCCCTGATAAGTCGGAAGGCGATAAACTGGCAATTCCTTGTGCAATCACGTGCATTGTGTGTTGATGCTCAGTTATCTCAAACTTTGGCTGTTGGTGGAGTTCAAAATGGATACTGTCCCATTTTGAGCTTGAGAGAACAGCGGGTTTAGGCACAAACGGATCTGATGCATTCTCTTGGCGGTAATCAATTACTTTGATCGTTTGCGCTGGCGTTCTCATAATGAGTACTCAAACAGCTGGGGGATTCATCTATTCTGACTGTTTTTTAACACAGATGGGCAATCGCAGTAGCGGCGAGCTAAGATGTGCGTTATTACTCAAAATTTTGTCAAGTTCAAATCACCGCACAAACGCAGAGTGTCTTTCCGTTGTGGGTAACGGCTTGTTGTAGACATTTGGGATTATTATGCCGTGTAACCTGCAACTACATCTCAACAAGTAATACTTTAGAACAGATAGGGAACTAATCGCTTTGTACTTTGCCTGTAGGCTTCATACTCATCACCGAATCTGTCAAGCAGCATTTGTTCCTCCTGGTTAACTCGTGTTGCATACGCAATACTAAAACCAATGAATCCAGATAAACCTGCAATCCAGTTTGGCAGCAATAAGGCTTGTGCAACGCAAAGTAACAGCACAGAGGCATACATCGGATGACGAATGTTTTGATAAACGCCATTAGTTGTTAATGTGTGTCCTTCCCTGATTTGCAGTGTTGATGACCAATTTTTGCCCAAGTCATGATGGCTGCGCCAGAACAACCAAAGCGAGAGCATAAGAGCGGCAATACCTAATACATTAGCCCAGATTGGTAGATGGTAGTTTACAGAATTTAACCAAGGAGATAGAACATAAATCCAAGGGATAAATAGTATCCCAATCAATAAAAGAAGGCGAACTAATTTTTCCTGAATGGTTGTTCGAGCATCAACAATCGTATTCTTTTTCTGCTCTTTTTGATAAGGGATTCTCACGAGCAGCCACAATATCATCCCAATTATGAAAATTATTTTTGATGTCAGTGGATTCATCTTGCTCATCTCCTACATTGACCCAAAAAGTAGTCGTCAATCTGGTAAACTTATTGGATGATATTGTTTGAATTTGTCAACGCATCAAACACTAAACTTGGCGACGCATTGATCAATAAGTTTTTCTTAATAACAAATGTTGTCATGATTACTCTCCTTAAGTTCAGTCAGCGAGAATCTTCGCAAATGCACAAAAAGGCTGCTCATGACTTGAGTATGCATCACTATATTATTAGAATACGTAATTATGGTGGGTGAAGTTAAGCAATCACCTGACAAAATAGGATCAACTATCACTAGATGCGGATCTAAAATTATGAATTAGTAAGTTGCTCGTAAACGGCTCAAAAGATATTCTCCTGCCAGAATTGGTGGATAAATGGGAGGATGTTCTTTTTGGCAACTCTCAAGACAAGCAATTTCTGTATTATTGTTGGGATGGCAGAAAAATGCCACAGAATACCGAGACTGTTTTACTCTCTCATCAGTGGGAATCATCACCCGATGTCTGGTTGAGCAAAATACATGATTAGTCCATCGTTGCATCAAATCGCCAGTATTAACTATGACAGTATCAGGAATTGCTGGCGCAGCAATCCACTGCCCAGCTGTTGTTTGTATTTCTAAACCTCCAATTTCGTCTTGAAACAGTAGGGTAATGCTGCCATAGTCTGAGTGTTCGCCAGCACGCACTTGTCTGGGTTGGAGCGGTTTTTGCACTGGCGGATAATGCAGTAGTCGCAGAGTGTGATTTTGTTCGGTATGTCTAGTTGTAAAAAAATCTTCTGGCAATTGTAAAGCCAAAGCAAATGCTTGTAATATTTTATTAGATAATTCTGTGCAAGCTCGATAAAAATCGAGAATAGAAGAGTCTTTTGCTGGAGAACTTAGACATGACACATAAAAATTCTCCGCGTCATCATGTCCCCGTGTCCCCGCGTCTTTTTGTCCCACATTAAATGCCTCTTTCAAATCACCAGGATTGTTAGCATCAAGTCGTTCTCTCTCAATTCCAACATAACCTTGATTACTAAATTCATCGCTCCAAGCTAATCGCTGTTTTAGTTCTAAGGGTAAGTTGAAAAAGACTTTGCTTTTTGAAAATATCTGCTTGATTAGGTCTGTAGGTATACCATGATTTTGCAAATACATAAAGCCAATTTCATGGCAAGCTTGATTTATTTGCTTGACAACAGTTTGTCTATCTATATAGTTATTATTACAAAAGAGAGAAAAATTAATAATTGGAATATTAACCATTTTAAAATCTTCACTATAGTTTTGATTGTATCTAAAGCCGAAATTGTAATTGATGATTTACGCTTACTTAAACAGTGGTACAATTATTATTTCTTCATAAGTATTGATAAACCTAATGCAATTATACCTTTTTTATAATTTAATAGGATAATTAGTAATTAGCAATTCTTTACCTTTCTCTGCTTGATTTTGTTTATAATTGTTCATGCCATATTGTAATTCCCATTCATAAATGTGGGCAAAGGAAAAGTTATGTCGTATCTCTTCGCAGTTGTCATAAGTAATCAACCATTTGTGTGAACATTCTGACATTAGCTTGGCAAAACGGGCATGATCGAAACAAGTATGTAAATCACCCTTTTTACCATAAAGTTTAGATTTACTCTTACTAAGATAAGGTGGATCGAGAAAAATAAATACGTCGTCCCCTGGTTCTTTTAGTAGGGCGCTGTAGTCGAAGTTAGTAATCCGAGTATTAATAAAACAACCATTCAAGGCTGCTAGTCGTTCAATAGAAGAGTTTGTAAATCGGGCTTTGAAAGAAGCACTAGAGTAACCACCACTCTCAATAGTGCCTGAAAAAGTAATTCGGTTGAGAACAAAAAAACGTACAGCCCGCTCTAAAGAACTCATTGCACTAGTATCTGCAACTGCAAGAGCTTTAAATAAAGCACGTCCATCTGTTGTCTGTTGCTTGATTTTCCAAACTTCCTCAACTAGCTCAGGCAAATTAATTTTTACCTGAGTCCAAAAATAATAAAGTTCTTGGTTGAGATCGTTAATCCAGCAAGGTAAGTTGGGGTATTTTTGTAAGATATGAAAAAATACAGAACCTCCACCCACAAAAGGTTCACGAAATTTCTTAAATGTAGGAGGTATATATTGGGCAATTTGAGGAATCGCCTTTTGTTTTCCACCAGGATAGCGTAATGGACTTTTAAACATAAGGAATTATGTTAGCAGCAATCAAACACATATCCCCGACATCTTAGAGAAGTTGAGGATATTACAAAGCCAATTGTAAACTAGGAGACAAAAATATTGAATATTCTCAAACTAGAACCAGATTTACATATATTTCACGTACGAAAATTATTTTTTGAATATCTCAGTTGGACTAATTTGATAGCAAGCAGTGAATTGAATTTTAGTTTTGATGTTAATTCATATTTAGAACAAGATATGGCAAAACTGTATCAATTTGCGCCACCAGAAGGAAGACTACTTTTAGCAGAATACGATGGAAAAATAGCAGGATGTGCTGGCTTGCGAAAAGTTAATGCTGAAACAGCAGAGCTAAAAAGGGTTTACGTTAAACCAGAATTTCGTAGAAAAGGAATTGCTCGGAGTTTAGTGAAAGCTATTATTCAAGAAGCTTGTCAAATAGGTTATACAAAAATTCGTTTGGATGTTCCACCTTTTGTCAAAGAAGCACAATCACTTTATCGTTCTCTAGGTTTTCAGGATATTTTTCCATTTGCGGAGAGTGAAATTCCAGAAATTTTTCACTTTTTATGTGCTTTTATGCAGTTAACGATTAAGCCCTATTAAAATCAAAATTTATATTTTTGACCAGAGCAATTCTAATATACTCATAAAATTTTCTCTTCTTAATATACTTCACGCTCTTAGCATCTCGCTGGTTTCTTAAAAAATAATGTTTACAAATAAGATAGAACTTCATATATACAACAAAAAAATATAGAAAATTGTACAAATATAACTTGAATATTTGGAATAAAAGGAAATAATTAAAGATAGTAGTAATCTGCTTTAAATCCTCATGCACTTGTGTAGAAGTTAATTTTACAAGCATTACATGGAGACAAAAAGTGCAAATCACCAAACGCAATATCGAATTGAGAGTAGATGACAGTTTAATGCGTGTTTATGTAGCCGCCCCAAAAGCAGCAGGGCTTTATCCAGGTATTTTGTTCTACAGCGATATTTATCAGTTAGGTGATCCAATGATTCGTCTTGCTAACTACTTAGCTGGATTTGGCTATGTAGTGGCAGCCCCAGAAATTTTTCATCGCATAGAACCAATTGGCATGGTTATTGAACCAGACGATCTCGGTAGAATGCGGGGCAATGATGATGCTCGTCGCACTCTAGTGGCTAATTATGATAGCGATCGCATTGCTGTAATTGAGTTTCTCAAAGCAGACAGTTCGGTTGCTCCAGGTAAAATCGGCACTCTCGGCTTTTGTATTGGTGGGCATCTAGCTTTTCGGGCAGCTTTTCAAAGTGAAATTAAGGCGGCAGTCTGCTGCTATCCGACTGGCATTCCCAGTGGCAAATTAGGTAAAGGGGTAGCCGATACAATCCAACGGGTAAGTGAAATTAAAGGCGAAATGCTCATTGTCTTTGGTACTCTCGATCCTCACATACCGACAAATGACCGTCAAATTATCATCCAAGCTCTTGAGAAGGCTGGTGTACCACACAAAATTTGCTCTTATGAAGCAGAGCATACATTTATGCGTGATGACGGTTATCGCTACGATTCTGCTGCTGCTACCTCTGCTTGGTCTGAAAGTATAGCTTTCTTTGCACGTATTTTTGCAGACTGAACCATTGCGATCGCTACTCTTATATTTTCATTACAAAAATCTTATTTATAACTTCTAAATTGGACATACATTCACTTAGTGCGCCCCACTTTCAATAGTGGGTTTTTTTTGAATTAGCGAACCGCCCAGAGGCAGTAGCCCTGAAACCCTCGTTACAATTGGTTACCAGGTTCAACTTAGTAACGAGAACTAGAGCAAGAGTGCTCCTCTGCTCTTTGCTGCCTTATTTTAAGTTAAGCCCAGCTAGGCACCTATCAGCAACAAAAAACCTCAGCTTGATGGCTGAGGCTGATGGGAGAATTGGAATAACGATTTTGATACAAGTGATAAAACAGTCAAAATTTTTAGCTAACTACAAAGGCAACCACAATCAGAGCAGTGACTAAGAAAGCCGCAACTCCAGCCTGAATAGTGTAGCGGCGCTGCTGTTCAACTGAGGGATAAGCAGCATAGTAAACCTTGGGTTCATTAGCGTAGTTATTTAAAATGCCTCTTTCATCTGTAGTGGTATACATAGTCTTTTCCTTCGCCTTATTAACTTATGTAAATAAATTTAACAATATTGTTACAATAAGTCAACCACTATTGACAAATAAGAGTAGATAGTATTGATAAAATTTGCTTATGAAAAATGCACCGCGAGGTGATTGGCGGTGCATACAATTAACTTCAACTTCAACTGATTTACTTAGATGCGAGAACCTCTGTTACTTCTGCATGTGCTAGTACAACGCCTGGATCGCGCTGAAGAGCAACGTAGTATTTTCTTGCAAACCCATTGCCTAACTCTGATGGTGTGAGTAGCGTGCGGGTATTGGCAATTAAATTTTCGACATCTTGTTGCGATATGGGTGTATCGGCTTCGAGCATTTCATCAATGTGTACAATCAACTGAGAAATGCGATGTAGCCAAGCAAATTGTTCATGATCGATGACAAGTTGAAGGAGTTCTTCACTCGATACTCGTCCACGCACCTTTTCATAAGTAATACGTTCTACATCAAGCAACATCTTGTGAAGGTGCAGCAATTTGTTTCTCAAATCACGCAGATATTGATGTTGACGGATTCTTTGTAGAAGAATATTAGAAGTCAATGGAACCCATCCTCCCATTACGATAGTCTTCAATAGCTTGAATAATTTCTGCTTCGGTATTCATCACAAACGGCCCATAGCGAACAACTGGTTCGTTGAGCGGTACGCCAGCAATTAGCAACACATCCAATGGTGATTTTGCATCCAATGGATTGGCGATCGCTACTTCGTCACCATCTTGGGTAAACAGCACCATTTGCCCTTGAGTTGCACGCTCTTTTTCTGTACCAAACAAACCTTCTCCATCAAGCACGTATGCAAAAGCGTTGTATTCTTTTGGCACAGGCTGAGATACAGTCGCACCAGGTTGGAGCGTGAAATGTAAATAAATAATTGGAGTTTGCGTTTCAATTACAGCTTTAGCTCCTAGTGCTTCCCCTGCGATCGCTTTCACTCTCACTCCTGCATCATTTGTTTGAGCAGTTGGTATTCGTTGGGCTGGAACTTCCTGATAACGAGGCTTCATCATCTTGTCACGACTAGGTAAGTTTACCCAGAGTTGAAGTGCATGAAGCCGCCCGCCTGTGCGAGCAAATTCTCGTTCTGGCATTTCCGAGTGAATTACACCTGCTCCCGCCGTCATCCACTGCACGTCACCAGGGCCAAATTTTCCCGTATGTCCTTGTGAATCTTTGTGCTCAATGTATCCCTCAAGGATGTAAGATACTGTTTCAAAACCCCTGTGGGGATGATCTGGTGCTCCCTTCGCTTGACCTGGTTCAATATCAACAGGGCCTAATTCATCAAGGAGGAGAAACGGATCAAACTCCGAAAAGCTGCTTTTGGGGAATGGACGACGAACAACCATACCCTCTCCTTCCAGCGTTTCAACACTGCTGATAATTCCTGCAATAGTCCGAATCATTCGTGTGTGAGTCTTCATTATTTTCCTCCTTAGCGCCCTAGTTGCCAGCTTGATTGTTCAGCAAGCGAAAAACAACGGATAGTCTTTACCAGTACTTGTGGGACATGGAAGTATTTATAGTTCAGGTTATCAAATCCGAGTGGCAAGCAACTGGTAGTTTATTTAACTCAAAACCAAGTCCTTACGTTTTGTGTTGAAGCACACTATTGTCTATATTACTCTAGTAAATTCTTCTTATATATGATTATTCATATATTAGCATAGTAATATATAGGCAGCGATCCAGCTTCCACTACTTTAGTTTCGGATAACCGTCTATGTCGCTAACACATACTATTCTTGGTCTCCTTCAACAAGAAGAGAGGACGGGCTATGATTTGAAAACAAACTGTTTTGATCGATGCATTGCTCATTTGTGGACTGCGGATCAGGCACAGATTTATAGAACGCTCGATAAACTAGTAGAGCAAGGTTGGGTTACTTGCACTATTGAGATTCAGCACGATCGCCCTAACCGCAAAGTTTATAGTCTAACTGAAGCAGGCAAAGCCGAATTAGTTCGCTGGCTTCAATATCCTCAGCCCTTATCAACACCACGAGAACCGTTACTAGTTCAGTTATTTTTTGCAGCCCAATTACCGAATGAAGCCATCATTCAACTTTTAGAGCAGCACCTAGTTGCACGCGTCGAAAAGCTGAGTGAGTGTGAAAAGATTGAGTTACCAGCACTCGATGACTCCTCAGCAAGTCGTGAGCAGATTATGCAGCGACTCGTACTAGAGTTGGTGCTACGAAGAGAACAAACTTACATTGATTGGTTGAAGACAGCTATTGATGTGATTCGCCATCAGTAAAAGGAACTGGGGATTGGGAATTAGGGACTGGGAAGAAGACGCAAAGAGAAATGAGGAAAGGAAGACTAGGAGACAACAAGACTTGGGAAGAGAACCTGATTCACAATTCCCCGTGTCCCCGTGTCCCAATTTCCTTCTGTCCCCTGCCTTCTACTGTGGTGTTTGTACTGGTTTAATCACAACTCGACCATTTTCAACAACAGTACAGTTTTGAGAAGACGCGCTTCGCCCGTGGTTGACTGTTGTATTAGCACACTGTTGTTGATGGTGGAAATTTTGCTCCTGTTGTTGGTTGAGAATTACGGCGCAACAGGCAGCAGTAGGGAATGACATATTCAATATTTTTAGCTCTATATTAATTTTACACTTTTGAGAGTGGAGCAATTATACATAGCGATCGCTTAATTTTTTTTCGTTATCTAGTGTCCATTACTGATTCATGCCTAAAACCGAATGTATGGTATTCAATAATTTATCTGTCGTGAAGGGCTTTGACAAGAATGCTTTGACGTTAGTACTAATTGTCTGAGCTAAGTGTCGATTTGATGAGAGTCCACTTATAGCAATAATTTTGACTTGTGAGTTCATGGCTTGCAACGTGCGGATAATCGTTGAACCATCCATACACGGCATCGTCATATCAACTAATACCACACTAATTTTATCTTGATGTTCGGCATACAGTGCGATCGCTCTATTGCCATCACAAGTTGTCAGGACTTTGTAATTGTATAATTCCAGCGCTGTTTGAGTTACTTCAAGTATTGCCGTTTCGTCATCAACAACTAAAATCCATTCTCCTTGCCCACTAGGCAGTTTGACGTCTTGTGTGGGTTGCGTTTGGGTTTCCTCTACTGCTTTTAGGTATACCTTAAATTGTGTTCCCTGCCCTACCGAACTCTCAACGTCCACAAAACCGCCATGACTTTTAATGATACCCATCACCGTAGACAAACCAAGTCCTGTACCTTGCCCAACTTCTTTAGTCGTAAAAAAAGGCTCAAAAATTCTCTCTAGGACTTCTGGTGGCATACCAGTTCCTGTGTCTGAAACACAAAGCATGACGTAGGAACCTACACAAGCCTCAATATGCCTCCGGGCAAATTCCTCATCCAGCAACAAATTTTCGGCACAAATGCTAAGTACGCCGCCGTTGGGCATTGCATCACGCGCATTAACTACTAGGTTCATCAACACTTGATATAGTTGAGTCGCATTGCCAGAAACTGGGCAGATATCCTCGGCAATACTTGTATAAACTGTAATGTTTTTGGGGAATGTCTGCTTAACCAACTGCTCAATTTCTAAAATCAGAGACTTAACTTCTAAGATTGTATGCTCGCCTTCTAAACCCCTAGCAAAAGAGAGTACTTGCCGAACTAAAGCCGCTCCTCGTTTGGCATTGTTTTCCACTCTCTGAAGTAAGCGCTGGCTCTGCTCATCAGAAAGTTTCATGATCAGTAATTGTACTGCCATCAGAATCGGGGCAAGAACGTTATTCAGGTCGTGAGCCATGCCACTGGCAAGCGTTCCTAAGCTCTCTAAGCGTTGGGCTTGCAGAAACCGTGTTTCCAGTTGTTTTTTCTCAGTTATGTCGGTATTAACAACTAGAATTGATTGAGAATGCCCTTCAAAATTGGATATTAACGTCCAGCGACTGGATACAATAATTTTTTGACCATTGTGGCAAACTTGATGTAACTCTCCTTGCCACGAGCCTTTCTCGACTATGGACTGGTGTATATTTCTGAGTGGTGGTGGAGTCGCCCCATATAGGAGTTCGTTGACATTCAAACCTAGCACTGACTCTGCTGGCAAGCCGTACAGGCACTCGGCTCCTTTATTCCAAAACAAAATGCGATCGCTTAAATCTTGAACCAAAATAGCATCTGTGGTGACATCGAGTAGAGCGGCTTGTTGTTGAATCTGCTGTTCGGCTCGCTTGCGATCGGTCATATCGCGCATAATTTTTGCAAAGCCGCGTAGAGAACCAGTCTCATCTCTTAAAGCGGTGAGAATACCACAAGCCCAGAAACGTGTACCATCTTTACGTAGATGCCAGCGTTCATCAACTGCCTTACCTTCTTCTACAGCCTTTTGTAGTTCCTGGTTGTCTTCACCTTGCTCTCTATCTTCAGGAGTAAAAATACACGAAGCGCATCCACCAATAATTTCCGCTTCCTGATAACCTAAAATATTTTCGGCTCCAATATTCCAACTATCTATGTAGCCGTTGGAGTCTAGTGTAAAAATGGCATAGTCCTGAACGTTCTCAACTAATAAGCGAAAGCGATCATTACTTTCTCGCAGTGCTTTTTCAGTCTGCTGATTTTGGATTTGTAAAGCTTTAAGAACACCAACCTCTTGGCGTAATGCTACTAACTCAGCAATCAGTTGGTCTTTTGTCTTCTCTTGGTCTTTCATCTTAAAATGCAACCTAAGCATAGGTAGCATTTCACCTAAGCTAGGAAATAAACAACTTAACTAAATTTATTTATCTAAATTAGAAAATATGGTCGCAAACAAAAAATATCCGCTCTACTACCTATGAGAGTATTTTGAAACTAGCCTTTCGGGAGGGAAAACTAGAGTCGGGAGGAATAGTATTAAGAGGGCAGCACTTCGACTACGCTCACCAACCGGGTAGAGGGCAGAAGAAAACAAGTTGGACTAGGGACACTAATATTTCGATATCTTCCCATTTTTAAGCTATGGAAACAGGCTGAGAATCCGAAAAAAAAGCTAGCACAATGTCACTCTCAGGGATACCTTTTTTAACTAAGTCCTGAGTAATTCCATATTCCATGCCATCGTCTCAATTATTACTTTCCCGTTCTCTATAACCATATAAATCAGGTTGCCATGCACATGCCGCTTTCTATCCCAACCAACTTGCACCAGAGCAGAGCGATCGCGCATTTCGTCAAAGATGACATCTAAGCGTATGTTGCCGTGGGATGGTCGCAGTTTGGCATAATCACTAATTACCTGCTTGACAATTTCTCGATAGAACGTGATGGTATCCATGTGTTGATTTCCTTTCGCTCTAAATTACAATCATCAGCTTTAGAGGTATTTGAGCGATCGCTAGTTTTCTAATTGGTAATCAATACGTTGTTGAGCTATATAATCGAGCTTGTCAGCTAATGGATAAAGTTTTGTATCAAATAATAAACTTATCTCTTCACTACTACTTTTTATAAAATCCCGTGAAACCTTTTTTGCTGAACGCTCAAATTCTTTAACAAGTCCCTAAACAGTCATCCCATCATTTTTAAGTATCCTTGTATTGTTCAAATTACAAGCGGATATTATTACAAAAATAACACCCCTTTTTGAGAGGTGTCGAGAAAAATATATTGCTGAAAAATTTAGTGTAATTGCGGTTGCTCTACACATTAAATCGGAATAACATCACATCGCCTTCCTTAACAATGTAATCTTTACCTTCACTGCGAACTAATCCTTTTTCCTTCGCAGCATTCATCGAACCAGCCGTAACTAAGTCATCGTAAGCTACAGTCTCTGCTCGAATAAATCCGCGTTCAAAATCACTGTGAATCACTCCCGCAGCCTGTGGTGCTAACATCCCGGCTGTAATTGTCCAAGCACGAGTTTCTTTCTCTCCAGAGGTGAAATAAGTACGCAATCCTAATAATGTGTAAGTAGCACGAATTAAAGATTTTAAACCGCCTTCTTCTACACCCAAAGAAGCAAGAAACTCACCTCTTTCTTCCTCTGGTATTTCAATTAATTCTGATTCTACTTGGGCAGAAACAACAACTACTTGAGCATTTTCTGATCCTGCAATTTGCCGCACTTGTTCTACATATTCATTACCAGTTGCCAAGTCATCTTCAGAAACATTAGCAGCATAAATTATGGGCTTAGAAGTCAACAATCCTAGTGGTTGAATCACCGCAGCTTCTTCTTCTGGTAGACTAACTTGCCGCACCGATCGCCCTTCGTTTAATGCCGCAGCTAATTTTTCCAGTACCGTCAATTCAAATTGTGCTTCTTTGCTAGCACGAGCTTGCTTGCGGGTGCGTTCTATTCGCCGCTCTACTTGTGCTAAATCTGCTAACACAAGCTCCAAATTAATGATTTCAATATCACGCGCTGGCTCGACCGAACCAGCGACGTGAATAATGTCATCATTTTCAAAACAACGCACTACATGCACGATCGCATCAACTTCCCGGATATGAGACAAAAATTGGTTACCCAGTCCCTCTCCTTTGCTTGCGCCTTTAACCAACCCGGCAATATCCACGAACTCAACACGCGCCGGGACAATTTGTGCCGAATTGGAAATCTTGCCTAAAATATTTAACCGCTCGTCTGGCACTGCAACAACGCCAACATTCGGTTCAATCGTACAAAAAGGAAAGTTAGCAGCCTCTGCTTTAGCATTAGCAACCAAGGCGTTGAATAACGTAGATTTTCCAACGTTGGGAAGTCCGACAATCCCGGCTCTTAGCATTTTTAATTTTGGATTTTGAGTGCAAACTAGACGAAATTCATTTTAGCTTTTGGGGGTTCAGCAGTGGATAAGCGCCGGGAGGATATCACACAGGATTGGGAATTGTTTGGGGAATTGGTGCTGGAACTGTTTGAGGAATAGTACCGGGAACTGGTTCAGGAACAGGCCCTGGTATGGGTTCAGGAACAGGACTGGGTATCGGTTGTGGGGGATTAGTTGGCCCTGGTGTCGGTTCAGGACGTGGTAGAGTTGGTTCAGGATCGGGAATTTGTGGCTCGTTTGGTAAAGGATCTGGTGTGGGATAAATCATGATCAGCGTAGTAAAATTATTCGACTTTACCAACCTAAATGACAGGCAACTATGTTGCCATCTCCCAAAATGGCTACATCCAAATGCTCGATCAAAATCAAACACCTTTATTAGATACTTTAAAAGCTTGTGCCGAACGTCCTCACGCACCCTTTTACACTCCTGGACACAAGCGGGGACAAGGCATTTCCCAAAAAATAGCTGATGTTTTCGGTAAATCTATCTTTCGTCTCGATTTACCGGAATTAACAGAGTTAGATAATCTGTTTGCTGCTAGTGGTGTGATCCAACAAGCACAACAACTGGCAGCGCAAGCCTTTGGTGCAGAACAGACATGGTTTTTAGTCAATGGTTCTACCTGTGGAGTAGAGGCGGCAATTCTGGCGACTTGTGGTGCTGGCGATAAAATTATCTTGCCGCGCAATGTTCATTCTTCAGCGATCGCCGGATTAATTCTCTCTGGCGCGATGCCAATTTTTATTAATCCAGAATATGACTTGGTTTTAGATATTGCCCACAGCATCACTCCCGATGCTGTAGCAGCCGCCCTAGAACAACATCCCGATGCCAAAGCTGTGATGATGGTTTATCCCACCTATTACGGCGTTTGTGGAGATATCAGCGCGATCGCGAATATTACTCACCAATACAATATTCCGTTACTGGTAGACGAAGCCCACGGCGCACATTTCGCCTTTCATTGCGAACTACCCACTCCAGCCTTAGCCGCAGGTGCTGACTTAGCCGTACAATCGATTCACAAAACCCTGGGTGCTTTTACCCAAACCTCAATGCTACATCTTCAAGGAACGAGGATAGAGGGCGATCGCATTAGTAAAGCATTGCAATTAGTACAGTCTACCAGTCCTAGTTATTTACTCCTGGCTTCCCTCGATGCGGCACGTCAGCAAATGGCACTGTACGGTCAACAATTCATGTCTCACACATTGCAACTAGCAGATGAAGCAAGAAGCCGGATTGAGCAAATACCAGGATTATCAGTTTTTAACCTCACCCCGCCTGCGGCACCCCTCTCCTTTCAAGGAGAGGGGCTGGGGATAAGGTCAAATTTTCTTGCTTTAGACAAAACGCGATTAACAGTCACTGTTTCTGGCTTAGGTTTAACTGGCTTTGCTGCCGAAGAAATTCTCGATCAACACTTCGCTGTCACGGCAGAATTTGCTTCCCAAAAACATCTCACTTTTATTATTAGCCTTGGCAATACACAACAAGATATTGAGCAGTTGCTTGAGGCATTTACTAGTCTTGCCCAAATGAGTTTGCCTCCTAACTCCCTCGGCTTGAACACAGCTTTGACAGACTTCAATTTGCCCTACATTTTATGGGATGATTTTATTAATATGGGGAATACTGTGCATATTTCACCACGAGAAGCTTTCTTCGCCAAAACAGAAACATTACCTATCCAAGAAACTACGGGGCGCATTTGTGCAGAAATAGTCTGTCCTTATCCGCCAGGAATTCCTGTATTAATGCCTGGAGAAGCTATTAGCCAACTTGCTTTAGAATATCTGCAAACAATTCAAACTATGGGTGGATTTATTAGTGGTTGTGCAGATAAAAGTTTTAGAGCTTTGAAAGTCATCAAAATGTAAAGTACAGAATTTCATATAACTTAACCTAAATTGACTGTAAAATAAGAATTTGTGTCTTAATTAGACATAAGTTACTGCCAGGAATACAAAGCAGTATGTTAAAGGTCCAGTTCTATCAGTTGCAGCGTTACAGTTTTTCTATTTTGTCAGTCTTATCAGCGCTGCTACTGGGCTTGTTGCTAGAACAACTGCTGCGGCTAGAAGTTTCGCTACTTTTTTGTGCTGCCATTGCCTTTAGCAGCTGGTATGGCGGCTTTGCTACCAGTTTGGTAGCTACGGTATTAGCTGTTTTCGTCAACAACTACTTTTTTTTACCACCTTTCTACTCTCTGTTACTGTACAGTGGAGATGAACTCTTACAGCTAGTTATATTCAGCTTGGTAGCATTATTAATTAGCTGGTTAATTTCACAACTTCGTAACGCCAAGCAAAAATCAGAAGCAGAGCTAGCAAAATTACAAGTAAGCTATCGTCGCCTGTTTGAGACAGCTAATGAAGGCATCTGGATATTTGACAGTGAGGGAAAGACAGAATATGTGAACCAACGGCTAGCCCAAATGCTTGGCTACAGTGTTGAACAAATGCTTGGCTGTTCAATTTTCGAGTTTATGGATCATCAAGCTCGAATTGAAGTTGAGCAATGGCTAGAGCAACAAAGGCAAAGTGTTCAAGAGGCTAAACAGCAGTTTGACTTGCGTTTGCGCCACCAAGATAAGTCTGAACTTTGGACAATTCTCTCTACTAGCGCTGTGCTAGATACCCAAGGTGAATTTTCAGGCGCGATCGCAATGTTAACTGATATCACTAAACATAAGCAAGTAGAAGTTGCTTTGCGAGAAAGTGGAGAGCGGTATCGCTCTTTAGTAGTTGCAACTTCCCAAATGGTATGGACAACTCAGCCTGATGGACAGGTAGTTGATATGCCAGATTGGAGAGCTTATACAGGGCAAACTCAAGCACAAGTCAAAGGTTGGGGTTGGTTAGAAGCATTGCACCCAGATGATCGGGAACGAACCGCCCGGATTTGGACTCACGCAGTTCAGACAAAAAGTATTTATGAAAATGAATACCGAATTCGTGGTGCAGACGGTATTTATCGTTATTTTTCTGCTAGGGGTGTGCCTGTTGCGACAGAAGACGGCAAAATTCGTGAGTGGGTTGGAGTTTGTAGTGATATTACTTACCGCAAGCAAGCAGAAAAGGCATTGCGACAGAGTGAAGCGATCGCCAAAGCACGGGCTGAAGAACTTGAAACTTTTATGGAAACAGTTCCAGCTGCTGTTTGGATTGCAAGTGATCCTCAATGTCATCACATGACAGCAAACCGCACCGCCTACAAACTGATGCGTTTACCTCCAGACTCAGTCATAACAGCTACTCCTGCTGATGCACAGTATCCCTTTCAGTTTAAGATCCAAAAAAATGGTCAAGATATTCCACTTACTGAGTTACCGATGCAACAGGCGGCTCGCACCGGAAAAGAGATTGAAGGAGAATTTGAATTTGTTTTCAGTCAAGATGATGTGCGATCAATTTACGGCAAAGCTGTGCCATTACGGGATGATTCTGGTGCCGTCAGAGGTGCGATCGGAGCATTCATTGATGTAACCGAACGCAAACAGACAGAAGCAGCATTGCGTCAAAAGCAAGAATGGCTCGATTTAGCTCAAGCGGCGGCAAAAGTGGGCAGTTTTGAGTGGAATATTCAAACCAATGTTAATACTTGGTCGAAAGAGCTAGAAGCGATTTACGGTTTAGAGCCTGGTGAATTTGGTGGTACTTACGAAGAGTGGGCGAAATGGGTACACCCCGATGATTTAGCCAACGCAGAAGCAGATATGCGAAGTGCGCTGCAAACAGGCGAGTTTTTCACCGACTGGCGCGTCATTTGGAAAGATGGCAGCATTCATTGGCTGCATGGTAGAGCGAGAGTGTTTTATGATGACGACGGCAAGCCCTTAAAGATGCTTGGCATTAATGTTGATATCACCGATCGCAAGCGGGCAGAAATAGCCTTAAAAGCTAGCGAAGCTCGATTTCGGCGGATTGTTGACTCTAATATTATTGGTGTGTTTTTCTGTGACATGAGCGGCAACATCACACAAGCCAATGATGCCTTTCTCCAGATGGTTGGTTACGCCCAAGAGGATTTATTGGCAGGCAAGCTAGATTGGCAAGAAATGACTCCACCAGAACACATAGAGCAGACTGAACAAGCGGTTGAAGAACTGAAGTTATACGGGGTTTGCACAGCGTTTGAAAAAGAATTTTTCCGCAAAGATGGCAGCCGTGTATTTGTGGCTATTGCTGCTGCATTATTTGAGGACACTTCAGAACAGGGTTTTGCCTGTGTGCTCGATATCACCGCTCGCAAACAAGCAGAAGCTGAACGCGATCGCTTGCTGCAATTGGAACAGGCAGCTCGTGCTGAAGCCGAAGCAGCCAACCGTATTAAAGATGATTTTCTCGCAATTGTTTCCCACGAACTACGCTCTCCACTCAATCCTATTCTAGGTTGGTCGAAACTCCTGCTTACTCGGAAGTTGGATGCAGCAAAAACCACTCAAGCGCTAGAAACTATTGAGCGTAATGCTAAATTACAAACACGGTTGATTGATGATTTACTTGATGTCTCGCGGATCCTACGCGGTAAGCTGAGTTTAAATGTCTGTGCGGTTGATTTAGTTTCCACAATTGAGGCAGCATTGGAAACGGTGCGTCTGGCTGCTGAAGCCAAATCAATTCAAATTTATACACACTTTGATTCTGGAGTAGGCAAAGTCGAGGGCGATCCGAACCGCTTGCAGCAAGTCGTTTGGAATTTACTTTCAAATGCAATTAAGTTTACTTCCAATGGTGGGCAAGTAGAGGTAAGGTTGGGGACTGGGAACTGGGGACTAGGGACTGAGAAAAAGACAAGGGAAGAAGATGTAAATTACGATTCTGCACCTATTATCCAGTACCCAATCACCAATCCCCCTTCGGGTTCGCCAGTCGCTACAACGGAGGGAACCTCCGCAACGCGCTGGACTCACCAATCCCCGATCACTAACTATGCCCAAATCACCGTTACTGATACCGGCAAAGGCATTAGTCCTGACTTTCTGCCTTACGTATTTGAACGTTTTCGACAAGCAGATGAGGCAACAACAAGAAAGTTTGGTGGACTAGGATTAGGACTAGCAATTGTCCGCCATATTGTCGAACTCCACGGTGGCTCTATTCAAGTAGCGAGTTTAGGAGAAGGACTAGGAGCAACCTTTACAGTAACACTACCCCTAATTAACGATGTCTCTCAAACCAGTGAAGATAACTCTTTGCCCGAAACTTCTGCCAATCTTCAAGGATTGCGGGTAGTAGTTGTGGATGATGATGTTGATACTCTGAATTTACTAGTCTTAATCCTTGAGCAGTATGGTGTTGAAGTTCATGGAGTTGCTTCGGCGAGGGAAGCACTATTAGCGATCGCCCAAATCCAGCCAGACTTACTGTTAAGTGATATTGCTATGCCTGAAACCGATGGCTATATGCTGATTCGACAAGTTAGAGCTTTGGAAGCAGCCTCACTAAGAAAATTACCAGCGATCGCCCTTACAGCCTTTGCAGGAGAAGTTAACTATCAAAAAGTCATCTCGGCAGGTTTTCAAAGACATCTTACAAAACCTGTCGATCCATCTGAACTAGCGATGGCAATTGCTGCTCTCACCAGACGTAACAGTTAATCACGATACACATAAATTTTAGAACTTACGCAAAATCCCTCTTAAATCCTCTTGACTCCGTTTCCTCTGCGCCTGGAGCGGTTTATTATTCATAACTCGTGTGTAATTCCTGATTTTGTAGAGACACCCTTCTGATCTCTGCCTTCTATTTCTAGAAACTTGGCTTTTCATACAGCAGCAAAGAGAGAAAAAAATCAACTATAAAAATTAGCACCCAAGTTGTGACAACTGCTGCTGTAGCTGATTCGCCTACCTGTTTTGCTCCACCAATAGTAGTTATTCCCCAACTACAACCAACAACAGCAATCATCAAGCCAAAAATTAGTCCCTTGAACAAAACTATAAACACATCTGGTATCACTAAAAAATTTCTAACTGACTCTAAAAATACCTCTGGAAGTATTTGGTAAAACTGTTGGGCTGCAAAAACACCACCTGCAATACCTACTACTAAACCGATGATTGTTAAGATTGGCAGCATTAAACTACAAGCAATTACCCTTGGCAAAATCAAATAATCGATTGGATCAGTTTTCAGCATATGCAGTGCATCTATCTGCTCTGTCACGCGCATCTCACCAATTTCGGCAGCGAAAGCAGAACCGACTTGCCCTGCAATAATACTAGCGGTCAAAATAGGTGCTAATTCTCGGCAGAATGCTAAAGCAAAAGCCCCTCCCACTGTACTGACTGCGTCAAATCTTACTAATTCTCTGGCAGTTTGAATGGTAAAAATCATACCTGCAAAACCATTAACCAATAGTACAGGTAAGATAGAGGCTGGTCCTACTGCGATCGCATGTTCGAGAATTTGGCGGTGGCATGTCTTTCCCTGAAGCAAATGCAGCCATACTTGCCCTACTAGCAGGATAGTTATACAAAAACGGATCATCCACGATTGCTGGTAATGCCCAAAATCTTTTTGTGTTTTCAATTTTCCTGCCACTTCCAAAAGAACATTTGTGTTTTAGCTTACTTTACAGCCAAGGGCAATCAGACAGGTATAGTCGGTGACAGGGGATAGGGTTAAAAGTTCTTTGGTGTGTGAGTTTTATACTTGGGCTACTGCTATAAATTATTACTGGCATTCCTATCCATGCACCATCTGCTCAATCCCTCGATCAATTAAATCTATACCCTGCTGTACCGTTTCCACTAAAGTCAACTGTCCCCGCAACTCTGCCGCACCCACAAAGCCTTTAGCATACCAAGCCATGTGTTTGCGAGCTTGACGAATACCGCGATCGCCTTTGTATTCCCATAGTGCCTGCAAGTGTTCTTTGGCACATTCTAGGCGCTGAATTGGTGTTGGTGGCGGTAGCTTTTCCCCAGTTTTGAGAAAGTAGTCAATTTCACCCACCAAATACGGATAACCCAAAGTGCCACGAGAACACATTACACCATCAGCACCAGTTTGCTCCAAACACTGCACTGCCGATTCCACCGAGAAAATATCACCGTTGGCAATTACTGGAATCGAAAGCACTTCTTTAACACGACCAATCCATTCCCAGCGAGCATTACCATTGTAACCTTGGGCGCGGGTGCGGGCATGGACTGTAATCATTTGCGCTCCCGCATCTTGCATTCGTTTGGCAAAATCGAGGATATTAATTTTCTCATCATCCCAACCAATACGAGTTTTAACAGTTACAGGCACATCTGTTGCTTGTACCACTTCTCGCACTATTGCCTCAGCTACCTCTGGTTGCCGTAACAGTGAAGAACCGCCACCTTTGTTGGTAATTTTATTTACCGGACAGCCCATATTGATATCAATTGTATCTGCACCTTCTGCTACCGCTTTTTGTGCTGCTTCAGCTAAAAAATCGGGACGACAATCAAACAACTGAATACTAATCGGTTGTTCGTTAGAGTCTACTTCCATGATTTTCGGCATCTGCTTGAGGTGGTGTAACTCTGTAGCATTCACCATCTCTGTATACATCATGGACTCAGATGCATAGCGACGCACCAGACGACGAAATACTAAGTCAGTCACCCCCGATAAAGGCGACTGCAAAACCCGACTATTCACCTCAAAATTGCCAATTTTTAGAGATGATGAGAGTCTAGTTTTGAGAGTAGCAGAGAACATAAACGATTTTGGGTTTCAAAAGGGTAGATATTCAATAGTATTCCATCCAGTTCAGAGGCTTGTGCCATTGGATGAAGAAGTACTGCAAGACACAAGAGATTGCCAAGAGCCACCAGATGTGGTGTTGGCTGTCAGCTCCACCTCACCTGTTTTATTGATCGCCCATCCAGTAATTTCGATAATGGGTTCTGGCATAACAATAGTTGGTTTAGTATTGATAGATTTATGAGGACGATTTTCTTGCTCGTCGTTGAGAGTAATTAAATTTACTAACACCGTGTCAGGTGTGAACATATCATAAGGATTGGGTGGTAAACCGCCGCGTGCGGTAATAGTTAATGAGCTAAGTCTTTGTCTGCTGCCAGAGCTACACCTTGTGTCAATTTGATTTGCAGCATCAACCAGATTTAGGGGCAGTTGCCATAATCCATTTTTAGGATCAATATCCAGTTCGTTGATTTGCACCGTACCATTGAGTTCAGAACTTACCCCTGTAGCAGTAATGTCACTTGTTTGATCGGATGCCACATTTTGGAACTGTGCGCCGAAGATTCCTTGCGTGTTAATCACAACCCTACCTCCTCGGAAGTTAGCAGAATTAGCGCTGATATCGCTATTTTCAAATGCTGCTAAGACATCTGTGTCAATCTTGATGTTGCCACCGATGGCATTAGTACCAAAGGCGTTAGTGGTGATTTGGCTGCCACGACGTAATATTAAATCTCTAGAGTCTATGATAATAGTTGCCTGCTCTTTATTGGGGTCAGTGCTGATACTTCGGGTATCGGCGCTCAAGGTAGCTTTATTATCCAAACGGATAGAGCGAGCATTGATATTAAGGTTGCCTGCTTTGCCTTTTCCTTCGCTGCGAACAGTTACTATACCTTTATCCGCCACCAGCAATTTACCAGTGTTAATCGTTAAATCTCCTGCATCCCCTGTTACACCTGGCAAAGAACGTGTAAATAAACCACTGCTAGATTGATTATCAAAGGAGGTGCCAATAACTTGCACAGAGTCAGTAGCATTCACAGTCACATTTCCCCCCTTTCCCGAACCAAAGGTGCTAGCACTAATCCGCGCCCCATCCCGTACAACCAACTTATTAGTGTTAATAGTTATGTCACCTGCTGCACCAGTTGCACCTGTGGCACTAGAAGCAAACAAACCGTAGAAACGAAAATTGGGTAAGCTACCAACAAGTTGCACAGAATTACTAGCATTAACAATTAAATCTCCCCCTTTCCCCGAACCAGATGTGCCAGAACTGATTAATGCTCCATTCCGAACCAGCAAGTCACGAGTATTAATTGTGAGATTTCCCCCCTCCCCTGTTGCACCTGGGTAAGCGATCGCAAACAAACCAGTATCTTGCCCGCTATTGGAACTACCAACAATCTCTATGAACTCACGAGCATTCACAACCATTGCACCGCTTGCTTGTGCTCCCAAAGTGCTTGTCTCGATTTGAGAACCATTAGTGACGGTGACACGTCTGCCTGTTACTTGTATATCGCCGCTACCTTTACCACTGGCATCAACTATTGCCTTTTGGAATAATTGAATATCGCCAAAGTTTTGCACAGCATCATAACTCAAGGAAAAACCTTTGGCGATCACACTCAGGCTAACAAAACCTTGTCCTGATACACTGCCCAATTCTATACGTCCGCCAGCAGTCTTGAGTGTTGCTCCCTCAAAGCTAATATCACCGCCAACCAATGCTAAAGTTTGGTTAGGCTGAACTCGTAGAGCATTTGTAGTATCGATAACAGGAGAATTTGCCGTTCTTCTTCCCTTACTATCACCTTGTACTTGAATTTTTCCGGGATTTGCTCCGTATTGCAAACCAATTGGAACGCTGATAGTCAAAACAGAAGTAAATTGGGGATTAGTTGTGTTGAACTCCAAACCATCAGCAAATTTCAAGCTACTCGCCGTACTACCAATAAACGAGCCACCGATATCTAATCGCGCATTTTGACCAAAAATAATCCCATAAGGGTTAATTAGAAACAGATTAGCGCTGCCATTAGCTTTGATTAACCCATCAATGTTAGAGATTGAACCACCCGTTACCCGACTAATAATATTTTGAATATCTGCACCATTATTGAAGAAAGCAGCACTACCACTTGGAATCGAAAATTCTTTGAAGCTGTGGAATAAGTTGCTGCCAGCTTGAGTTCCTCCCTCAATCAGACTGGTACTACCTTGAGGAGTGACTATAGAATTATTAGGTAGCGTCTCATCCGGAATAATTTGGGCAAAAGCGCAATTGGCAAACAAAGCACTGATGCCACCCATAGCAATTAAGAACCAACTCGAACAAGTACCAATCTCGGACATTTCACTCTTTCAAGCCAAACATTTACGAATGGTCTAATTAACGACGCTTAACTTTCATTCTCAGGCAAAAACTTTTATACGCAACTCATTATTTCATTAAATTGACGCAGCTGAACACAGATGTCGTCACAATGCATCAACTGCTTGCTGCGATCGCGCTTGATATTTTTCTACCAAATTTAATATCACAACACACCTAACAACGCTTGCCTAAACCCTATTGCACTCTTAAAATAAATTTCTGGCTTCTCCACCAACGCTAAATCAATTACCTCTGCTAGTTTTTGCGGAATACTTGCATTACGCTGGCGGATAGGTACAGGATCATTTTGCAGCACTGCTAAAAATGGATCGCCGCCTATGAAGTTACGCGGGAAATATCCGGTTAGCATATTGTACAGACATGCAGCAGTAGCCCACACATCTACTTCTGGTTGGACATATTTATAATTAAGTAACTGCTGGCGACACATCAAAACGGGAGTACCTGCTTTAGTACCTGTTAATGTTTGACCGCTTAAACCTGCTAAATCAAATGCCTTTGCTAAACCATAATCTCCGATTTTAGCTGTTAGCTTACCATCAACATTGCACAAGAAAATATTACTTGGCTTCAAGTCGCGGTGAACCAAACCTCTACCTTTACCAAATCCACCATTCCTCAGCTTAACATTCGGAATTTCTGCGTTGTGGGCATATTCTAAGCCATCTAAAACTTGGAGAATAATTGGTATGGCAATATCTAGTGATAATCGTCCTCCCTGTCGCTGCATTAAATCCCCAACAGTTCCACCCTCGCAATACTCCATTGTAAAAAAGAAAATATTCTCAGAGTAACCATAATCCAGCAACTTTACAACATTTGGATGTCGCAAAGCTTTAGTATTTTCTGTCTCTCGCATAAATATTTGCACAGCCCAATCATTTGCAGCCACCGCAGGTAACATTACCTTCAGTGCAACAAATTTTCCTGTTTGATTATGCTGTGCTAAATAAACCTCTCCAAAACCACCTTTTCCTAATATCTGGATAATGCTATAACCGTGAATTGCTATTAGGTTTTTGTCTCCACCCTCAGCTAAACCCAACAGGTGTTTAACGTATTGCAATAAATTAGGTACTTGCGTTGGATTTTGATTAATATTATGAACATCAACTGTAGCAGGAAAGAAATCAGGAATTTTGAGTGATTCTAATTCAACTTCAATTCCAACTACAAACACCGTATTACCAAGTTTAATTTCATCTCCATCTTGCAAATCATATTCTGGAAATTGTAACTTTGCGACTTCTGCTGGAGTTTGGTTGGGTTGGCGTTGCCCTATTTTTTGACCGTTAACATAAGTGCCATTTTTACTACCAAAATCCCGCACGCGAATAGCTGGCGGGTTGATATCTAATAAGCAGTGATAGCGTGAAATAGTACGATGATCTTCATCATCAGGTAATTGTGGATTGCAGTCTTTTGACCTGCCTATGATACAAGTAGTGCGGGAGTCAAAAATATATTGTCTTCCTTGTAATTTGCCTTCGGTAATCGTGAGGGTGATTTTGGCAGGCATTTGATTTGGTATTTAATTGTATGTGTTTTTACGGCATTAATTTTTATTGTAGTCAGTTTTAGCCTTATCCTATAGCATTCCTAAATCATTCGTGAGAAACAAGATCCCCGACTTCTTCAGAGAAATCGGTGATCTGGATTTTATTATAAGAATATAAGCCTACAGATATCGTGAGAAAAAATGAGAGCGCAAGAAGTCATGGGAAGCGTTGACGAAAACGGTACACTGTGCTTGGATGAACCGCTAACAGTGCAAAAGCATAGCCGTGTTAAGTTAAGCTCATCCCCCGACTGAAGTCGGGGGGATTCCGCGGGCCGAAGTGAATTGGGAATTGGGCATTGGCCAATGCATGAATGCCCCTTGCCCCAAGACAACGGACGACGATTCTGAGCGCCCCTTAAAGGAACGGGCTTCCCCGTCGTCTTTTGGTGATTGTGCTGTTTGTGGAAGATGATATAGATGAAGATGATGAATCAAAAGAGTCTGTATTAAACAACAGTCTCCGCACTTCATTGCAAGAAGCAAAAGCTGGCAAAACCAGAGCTGTTTCAAAACTCTGGGATGGAATTGATGCAGAGTAAACCACCTCAGTTCAAGTTAATTTTACAGATGAATTTCAGCGTCGGCTACGCACTCTATCCAAAAAGTATCGCCACATTCGGTCTGATATTCAACCAATAATTGCACAACTGCAAGCAGGAGACTTTGTTGGCGATCAAATATCTGGATCAGGGAACACTGTTTTCAAGGTACGAGTTCGTAATAGTGATATCCAAAAAGGTAAAAGTGGTGGTTATCGCCTCATCTATCAGCTTGAATCACCTACAATGGTGATCCTCCTGCTAATTTATTCCACAAGTGAACAAGCAGATGTTGCAGCAGAGGAGATTAAGTTAGTTATCGAAGAGTTTCAGAAAAATAGTGGTAGTGGTTCGTCGGCAATAAATCAAAAATAGTTGAATAAATAATTTTCTAAACAAAATATTAAGTAGGGTGTGTTATATCAAGTTCGCATGATTAGTTATGATTACCATCTTGGTGTTACCCCTCCCTAACCCTCCCCTTACCAAGGGGAGGGTACCGTTAGGTGGGTGGGGTGCTTAAAGATTTATAAGTAATAAAGATTTATAAGTAATTAACTGAACTTGATATTACGGCACAAGATAATTCAAGATGGCGAGAATAAATATTTTTGCCGTAACGCACCATATGATCTCGGTGCGTTAAAGCGCAGTGTAACGCAGCCTACGGGAAGAAATCGAAAAAGTAGCAGAACCATTTATCTTTAGCTAACTGTTACAACCCCAGTTTCGTTCCCAAGCTGGAGCCTGGAAACGAGGAGTCGTACTACAAAATCAAAACCATTCAAGGGACAAAAAACCCTGACTCGCAGTGCCAGGTATTGGAAAGCCAGAACCCGCAAGACTTAGTGGAGAGTGAAGCGTTTCAAAATTTTAATTAAAATCCGTAAGTCTTAATATGTTACATTTTACAAGTCTCGACGCGAGAGAAGAGACGCACAGAACGTAATAACCACGTCCACAAAATTCGCTCATGGGGTGACGGGAGATGTCCCTGAGGTGCTTTTAGGTCAAAAGTAATATCAGTGTAGTGCATCCATCCTTCGTTCTTTCTCCAACCAATTGCGTCGCCGAAAGCTTCCCAAATTTCTTGGTTGTACTCTTTAGTTCCACCCAGACTTTGATAAATGCGCTTCTGCACAGAGAAGCCAAAGCGCCCATTGCTGTATTTTACCCAAAGTTGGTCAATTGTGCGGAGGTCTTCACAGGGAAAGTTATCAATGCTTTCATTATCAAGGCAGCCTTCCCTTTCTCTCCTTGCTACTGCTAGCATGACTCGTGTCGTTTCTTCATCAGCGGCTCTCCACTTTTCTGCGGCAAGTAAGTCACGCAGTCGAGTATAGTCCGTCTTCGCGGTTTTTAGCTTAATACCATCATCAGATTTTGGTGGGGTTGCAATATTTTGTGATGGTTGATTTTGGATTTTTGATTTTGAATTAGGGATTGATGCTTGAGGAGTTGGAGTATTGACCTTTCTGGGCAACACTAATCCTAACCACTCCCGCACTGTCTGCACTCTATCTTGCGGTTCCAAAGCCATCCCTTTGAGAATCGCCTCATTTACCCGATCGCTAATCTGGGAGTTAAATTGTTTTGGTGGTGGTAACTGCGCGTACTTGCGAAAATTAGCAGGAATAGGTACTTCCGCAGTTAGCAAAGTATACAGTGTTGCTGCTAAAGCATAAACATCTGTGCAGGGAGCAAAATTACCGCGTCGTTCGTACTGTTCAATAGGTGCATAACCTTCTGTCTTCGCATTGGTCATGCTTCCTGTTCTTCCTATAATAAATTCGCGGGTAAGACCAAAATCAATTAATACTACTGATTGCGTGCTTTGCCGCAAAATAATATTGTTCGGCTTCACATCCCGGTGTAAAAACCCCTGTTGATGGACATATTCTAAAGCTTGTCCAATTTGGTTAATGTAGCGTAGGGCTTCATCTTCCGGTAACTGCCCGCGTTTACTCACATAAACGGCTAAATCTTGCCCTTCAATATATTCCATCACCATCCCCCACAACCCAGCCTCTCGGATCATTTCGTAAACTTGAACAATGTGGGGATGACTACAGCCTCGCAACCGCAACGCTTCATTTACAAATTTTTCTTGTTGTTCTTCAAAGTCAGGTTGGTTTTGCTGGATGGGTTTGAGAGTTTTAATCGCAATTATTTTACTTGTGTTGTTATCTATGGCGCTGTAGGTGACACCATAGCCACCACCACCAAGAATTTTTTGGATAGTGAATCTACCGTTTTTTAGACTTTGGTTGGGTTGCCAATATTGCATTTTCTAGCTTGCAGTTGCGGGCTATATAGTGAGCTTAATATGAACCTGTGGAAAATATTTTAAAAAAACAGATAATTTTTGGTTGTATTTCTCCCGGCTTTTCTACATATTGTGCCAGTAACAATCCCTTGCTTTGCTTCTGTATCTGAGCAGTTTTTATCTTCAGTTATACAGAAGCGGATTCTTTTCTCTAAAAGACTGTTGCAGTTTTTCAATCAAAATTGAAATCTTAAAGCGGTGCTTACGGCTAATTATCACTCTCTCAAACTCCCAAATCTTTACATAGCAGTAACACACCCTACGTTTTCTTCACCAAGCAGATGTCGTAGGATGCGTTACGCTAGCGTAACGCATCCTACACTATATTTTCTAGCCGTTTGTTTATACGCCCTACTTGATTATTAGTGTCGTCTTGCTGTTTTGCCTTTACATTGCCATGCTATTTTATGACATCAGTCTGTGATGTTAATGCGGTGGTTTGTCATCTTAATACATCAATCTGTGATATTGATACATCGGTCTGTGATGTCAAAACATCGACTTGCAAATATTAACTTGGACTCTCTGACCTTATTCAAGTTAACTATTTTACTTTACTGATAAATTTTTTGTTGTAATGGGTACGTTAAATATATACCTTAACACGTATACATATATGCCTTTACAAAATACAACAAACCGTTTGCGCCCTCAAATTATTAATCAAGATATTGACTCGTTCCACGGTTTACAAACTATCAGCACCTACAACACAACTCGTGCTGATGCTTCTGAAGCAAATTTACAGGTAGCTTATCAGGCTATGTTAACTCAGCAACAAGCCGAAACCGAGAAATTAGCTTTATACCGTGCTGCTGCTGATGCCGCTCGATTAGCAGAATGGGAATTTCACAATGCTATATTAGCGATGAAAGAAGTCGTGCGCGGGCAATATGGATCGGACAGCGATCAAGCCCAGGCAGTTGGACTTAAGAAAAAATCCGATCGCAAACGTCCTAGCCGTAAAAAGTCGGTTGCGGTTGTAAGTTAATTAACTTCATGAGTTTGTGTAGGGCGATCGCTTTTTCTCGAAGAGCGATCGCTATTGGGCAAAGAAGGACGGGTGATATCCCCGCCCCACAAGAAAATCAGTTATTTATCGCAACGTCATCAATATTTGTGATGGTTTCGCATAGCTTTATTGATTTTCTTCCAGCGTTCTTTCTCGGCTAATTGCGCCCGTTTGTCTTGTTTGCGAACAAGATAGTTAAGTTCTTTTTGCAATTTTTGGTAGCTGAGAAATCTTGAAAAATCAAGTTCTCCCTCAAGTAATGCTTGTTGCACTGCACAACCGGGTTCATGGTTGTGCTGGCAATTACGAAAACGGCATTCTGCGGCTAAGCTTTCAATGTCTGCAAAGGTTCCTTGCAAGCTTTCATCACCTGCCCAAATTTGAATTTCTCGCATTCCTGGAGTATCGATAATTAAGCCGCCTGTCGGCAGTAATATCAATTCTCGATTTGTAGTCGTGTGTCTACCTTGATCGTCACCTCGACGTACTGGTTGCACAGCTTGCACTGATGCACCTTTGAGTTGGTTGGTAATTGTAGATTTACCCACACCAGAAGATCCTAATAAAGCAACTGTTTGTCCTGGTTGCAGGTATGATTGCAAGGCATCCAGCCCTTGATGATTGGTGGCACTCAATACTAGAATTGGTACTCCCAGGGCAACGGCTTCAACTTCTGAGACACTCTCTTCTAAAGAGTTGCACAGGTCGGCTTTATTTAAAACTATGACTGGATTTGCGCCACTTTCCCAAGCCAGAATCAGATAGCGTTCAATTCTTCTGGGGCTAAAATCGCCATCAAGTCCACAAACCAAGAACACGGTGTCAATGTTAGCTGCAACAATTTGTTCTTCGGTTTTACTACCAACGGTTTTTCGTGAAAACTTGCTTTTTCTCGGCAAAATTCCGTGAATGGTAGCGCGTCCTTCTGACTCTCGCGCCTGCACGATCGCCCAGTCCCCAACAGCGGGAAAGTCTTGCGGTTGAGTAGCTTGATGTCGCAATTTACCTGTAACTTCTGCTGTTAGTTCGCCCTGCTCGCTATAAACGATGTAAGTTTTTCTGTATTCAATCGCAACCCTACCAACACTAAAACCTTGTTGACTATAGGGTGCAAAACTGTGAGTAAAAAAGTCACTCCAGCCTAAAAAATCCAAATTCATTGATATTTCCTCGATGTGTGCTGCTTGTTATGAACAAGGCGCACAGAGGCGGACACTTTTGTAGATGAATTTCTCTAGTGTCTGTAAATTCGAGCATCATTCCTGTAAATAGAGAACTGAACGAAAATCTCTGCGCCTTGTTTTGGTTAATTTTTTGAAGGGAACCCGGACGGCTAGTAATTCAGTCATCATTCTTCCTCCCTGATGTAGTACAATAATAATCTACATTACTACATTATCTGATTTCGGCAAAACTGGCATTAAATACTATGATGGCTTGGTTAGTAAAGGTAATGCCCTCATCAATCAAGTTGAGTAAATAGCAAGAGAGCTTTTTTATTTACAAATCGTACTGCTATGTACAAATTTGCCGCTGCTTGGGAAAATGAGCCAATTGTATTTGGTGCTGCCAAACCCGGATATTCCAGCACGGAGGTACATGATTGGATTGAATTCATGAAGCGCTCTGGCATCAAGAGAGTTTGCTGTCTTTTGAGTGAGCAGCAACTAGCTCGTTACTCGGATCTTCTAGGCAGATATCAACAGGAATTCGGGAGCAATCATGTTTGCTGGACACCGATTGAAGATTTCCATTTATGTGATCGAGAAACACTCACCCAGAAAATACTTCCCTTTTTAGCAGCAGCAGATAAGCAAGGTGAGAAAGTTGTTGTACATTGCTCTGGTGGCATCGGACGAACTGGACACGTGCTAGCTGCTTGGTTGGTTAGTGGTAGAGGATTGTCTAACAAAGCTGCGATCGCTGCTGTGAGGAGAACGGGCAGAAATCCCTATGAAGCTGCGATCGCTTCTGTAATGCGAGGAAGAAATCCGTTTCAAGTTGTAGGGGAACTCCATGCACTTCTGAATGAGTGCCGTCTCACAGCTAGAGATTGGGTGTAATAAGGAAGTTATCTGAATCTTGCACTTGTAGGCAAAAACCGTTGCCCAGAAGATGTAAAGTTAACTACCTAAAAATAAATTTTTATGAATAATTGCGTAAAGTTGGGAACTAAACCAGAAAAACAATAGGGATTGGAAATTTTTGCTTTGGTGATATACGAAGCAAAAATTACATTTAATTTTTGACTTGGAGTCGAAACTGGTGAAAAAGTTTCTTGCATTTATTACAACAGCAATTATTGCTTGTATTTCCATTGCCAGTATCACAGCAGCAGTTGTGACTTGGGATTCTTGGGTACATACAAAAACTTCAATAGCTGTAGCTCAAAAAACTAGCGCTTGTCCTGCTGATTCAAATAAAAGGTGTTTGGATATTGATGTTTACGAAGCTTTAAACATCATCCCAAGAGAAGATAGACTGTTAATCGAGCCAGCACTTAGAGCTTCCTACAATGGAAATTCCTCTCCTCCCAACCCACTAGTTATTTATCCAGGGGACTCGGTCTACTTTTTTATTAGCCCTCAATACTTTTTACCTGCATCCTATGAACTACTTGTCACCGATGAACAAGGTCAAGAGAAAAGAGTAAAATATGTCCCTCATGTCGGCGCAGGTAAGATGTGGCCACTCCTATATCCTGGTTCGTCAAGACCTATTTATACAAATAACAAAGTTACATTTAACTCTGGTGACTCATTTAATCCACAGCAAGTCACAAAAGAATTCGCACACGCAGGAGTCACGGATGATCCTCCTTCGCCAACTTCTGCTCAATACTTGATTTCCAGTGGCCCCATCACCTATTACAATCTAGGAGAATTTGTGGCAACGGCGCGGGTTCAAATGATCAGACACTTTTGGACGAATTGTTCTCCTGCTAACTGGGCATTTGTACCCAACACAAATGATTTGTGTACTCCTGGACAAAACCCAGAAGTACATAGTAAGTCCGATGAAGACAAGCTAATTGACATCACCGTTTCTCGCCTGATCAAAGTAGCTCCTCCTAGTTTCCCCATTGCTCCCTTTCCTCCTAACATACCGTTTCAGGATTTGGACAGGCGCTGACTTTAAGCAATTTAGTAGCAACTGTCTTCTGCCATCTGCCTACTTACCCTACCTAGCCCTTTCAGTCCTAACGCACCGAAAATCTAGGATGGTGCGTTGCACTACGCGACAACACACCCTACAAAACTACAAAACTCCAGTAAGCATCAATCCTCAGCAGATTGCTTACTGCTCCAAAAAAGTTGAAGTGCTGACTCATCAAATATGTAAGCTGACTCACTATCCCTAATCACCCGTTTGCCAAGCCGAGGAAAAACGCCAACATCTAAGCGTCCTGCTTCTCCACCTATCAAGTATATAAGGTCTTCATTAAATGGATTACGAAGATGATGGGGTTGTTGGGGTAGCCCAAATCCCATGAAGTCTCCTGGTTCAACTTCGTATGACCTATCTCCAATTTCCGCAATACCTCGACCTGACAATATATAAACCCATTCTTCTTCATTTTGATGAGCGTGATAAATGAAAGATTCCTTACCCGGAGGTACACGAGCAATCGTCACACCAATGCGTTTAAGACCGACAGCACGCCCAAGGAACCGTAAATAAATTTCTGAATTGGGATTGAGCGGATGATGAAACTCAAACGCATCCATTGAATTAATGTCTGCTGCTTTTAGCAGAGAATGTTGTTCATCAGTCACGTTAATATCCTCCTATCAAGTTGGCAAACGGTCTGAACACCACAACAAAGCCTAAATTTACTTATTATCTCTGCTCAACCGCACCTAAAGCGAACAAAGTTGATTTCTGTGCCTCTGTCAAACCTCTAACACCGTAAATATTCATTCCCTCGTAAAGACGTTCTGCTCTCAATGTTTGGATGCACTCTTGCGTTTCTACATCCCATAATTTAATTACAGCATTGCCATCACCACTAACTAGGATGTTACCTTCAGGACTAAAGTCAACAGACATTACCCAAGTATCGTGTCCTGTTAAAGTAGCAATGCACGAACCTGTCTTGACATCCCAAAGTTTGATTGTGCCGTCGCTGCTACAACTGGCAAGAGTAGCACCACCTGGACTAAAAGCGAGCGCCCAAATCCATTCTTGATGCCCTTTAAGTATATGAATACACTCACTTGTGTTGACATCCCACAGTCTAATTGTGCGATCGGCGCTACTAGCTGTGGCGAGAAGCAAACCATCTGGGCTGAAGGCAACCCACCAAGTCCAACTATCGTGTCCTTCAAAGGTTTGGCAGCACTGTTTTGTCTCTAAGTCCCATATCCTTACTGTTTTGTCGAAACTGCCTACTGCCAATTTTTTACCATCTGGGCTAAAGGCTGTTGACATGGTGATGTGTTCTGCAAAGGTATGTAAAAGTTGACCTTTTGCTACATCCCACAATTTAATTGTATGGTCATAGCTAGTGCTTGCCAGAATACGACTATCTGGACTGAAAGTTACGCTTGTTACCATACCTGTGTGTCCATGCAAAACCTTCATACACTGACCATTTACTACATCCCATAGCCTGATTGTTTGGTCAGCACTGCCACTTGCTAAGATACGTCCATCAGGGCTAAAGTTGACTGCAAAGATAAAATCTGCGTGACTGCCTAAACTGTAACATTTGCCATCTGGTGTCCATAACCTCACTATGCCGTCTTCACCACCACTGGCAAGTACCCATGCAAAATTTGCATGACGAACGGGACTGAAAATCACTGAAGAGAACCAGTTTTGCCTGCCTTTAAGCATTCGCACACATTCTCCGCTAGCTATATCCCATAGCCT
This sequence comes from Chlorogloeopsis sp. ULAP01, assembly GCF_030381805.1. Lineage (NCBI taxonomy): Bacteria > Bacillati > Cyanobacteriota > Cyanophyceae > Nostocales > Chlorogloeopsidaceae > Chlorogloeopsis > Chlorogloeopsis sp. ULAP01. The sequence continues at coordinate 229,642 of NZ_JAUDRH010000011.1, read as the reverse complement.
GAGCGAAAAATCATCGCCACCAGTAACGAGTAATGTTCCTTGGGGATTGACGGCATTGACATAAACTGCATTAGTATGTCCTTGCAAAGTTTTCAGACATTCCCCTGTAGCAACATTCCACACCCGTACTGTTCGATCTAAGCTGGAGCTAGCAAGAATATTGCCGTCACCGATAAAGCAAATTGTATACACTCCATTTGTGTGTCCTTTGAGGATGTCAACACATATACCTTTTTCTACATCCCAAATTCTCACAGTACCGTCTAAGCTGCTACTGGCAAGCATACCTTGAGTACTAAAATCGACAGATCTAATCCAATCAGTATGCCCTTGCAAAGTTTTGATACAGCGTCCAGTAGTAATATCCCAGAGCTTAATTGTGTTGTCATCGCTGCCACTGGCTAAGATCCCCCCAACCCCCCTTATTAAGGGGAGCCAGTGCGTTGCGGAGAGAAGCGCCGTGCGGGGGTTTCCCCCGTTGGGGCGACTTCGGAGGGTTTCCCCCGTTGTAGCAACTGGCGTGGGCAAAGGACTCAAAGCTACAGCCCAAACTCCGCTAGTATGTCCTTGCAAGACTTTGATGCATTCTCCCGTACTTGTATCCCAAATTCGGATTGTAGAATCTGTACTGCTGCTAATTAATTTGTCACCATCAAGGGTATATATTACAGTACGAACTCCATCGCTGTGACCAAGAAGGGTTTTTAAGCACTGTCCAGTCTTGATATCCCAAATTTTAATGCTTCTGTCTTCTCCTGCAGTAGCAAGCATCCTACCATCTGGGCTGAATACAACTCCCCAAACAATGCCCAAATGTCCCTGATAAGTCATTAGCGGTTGGCTGCTAACAACATCCCATAAGCGAATATAACCATCGGTGTGTGTGGTTGCCATTGTTCTGCCATCGGGGCTAAATGCCGCACCCATTGCTGTTGAGAAGGTTTTGGCAAACACCGACTGAGAGATATTGGCATGGGCAAAGTTAACTTGCTTGAGAGAAGTATCTTGAAGATAGGCTTGCCGAATTGTCAAATAGGAAAAATCATAGCCAGTTAAATCAATTTGGAGGTAAGACAAGAGGTTAATAATATTACCTGCTGCGTAACCAGGTTCGCCCAAAAGTGAGGAGGTAGGAATGATTGGTTTATTTTCTTGTTTTTGATTCTCCTGCTGCCATGTTTTGAAAGTCTGTTCTCGTAATTGATTTGTAATTTGAGCGAGTAGAGTAGCGATCGCTTGTTTGCTCCGCACTAAAATCAGTAGTTGCTCTATGACTGGTTGCAGAATAAGTTTTGTTTGGGCAGCCCTAATATAATCTTTAGCAGTTGCTTTCATCAAAGCATAGCTGTTGAACAAGCATTTCTCGTCTGTTCCCCACTGTTCAATCTCTGCACACACCTGTTGAATAAAATTGTCTATGACATACTCCATCACTACAGGTTGCAGGGTAAATTGTATAGGGGAGTGAGGAACTGAGATTTTTTCGATTAAACTTCGCCTTGCCAAAGATTCTAAAGCTTCCAGCAGGTTCATGGAAGTTACGGGCAAAACTAAATCGGCACGCAATTCTATTAGATTTACTGGTTCTCGATTGATTGCCAGCCAGTAAATTAAGTCTTTTTCAACTGCTGAAAGTCGATTAAACTGCTGTGTTAAGAGTTCGTAAATGCTACCAAAAACTTTAGTGTCTTGAGCGAGAAATTCTGCAATATCTCCATTAAATAACTCTTGAATTGTAGTAGCTATGATTTTGAGAGCGAGGGGATTGCCTGCGTAATGTTGAATTAACTCTTGGCAACGAGAATCACAGCTGTAAAAGAAACTTTTAGTTCTCACCAATTCTTGAGCAGCGATCGCGCTCAAACCCGATAATTGCAAAGAACGAACTGGTAGTGTTTCTCCTTCTAAGGCTACGATTTCTTGAGGCTTTTCTCGACTTGTCAGTACCACACAGCTTTGATGTGCCGTCTCTCCAATTTGCTGTAACAGTTGTCCGTAATCTTCATATCCAGCTTGATAATGCCCGGTGCGATCGCCACTTGCCAAAATCGATTCTGCATTGTCTAATACCACAAGCGTGCGATGCGATCGCAAGTGTGCCATAAATTGAGAGATAAGTACTATATCCCCTAAATTTTCTGATAAGTTAACAGGTTGCCCGTCGGCAAAAAACTGAAGCAAATTACTCAACAATTCTCTCAGTGGCGGGCTGTTGCGGAGACTTCGCCAGACTACAAACTCAAACTGCTTTTGAAGTTGCTGTGCTAACTTTACTGCTAAAGAAGTCTTGCCTATGCCACCCATCCCCAGCAAAGCGATCAGTCGGCAGCGATCATTTACTACCCAATACTCTAATTTACTCAACTCCTCCGTACGTCCAAAAAAAATCGAGACATCAGGTGCCTCACCCCAATCTGCATGATTTTGGATTTCTCCCCTACTTCCTATCTCCGCGTCTTCTTGATTCCCCGCGTCTCCTTCATTTCCTGCTCTCACAAAATCACTTTTCGTCAGTTGCAACCCAAAGGCTCTAAAGAAGTATTCAAGGGTTTGCTTATCAACTCCCTCTTCCCTTGCTAAAACTTTAGAGACAGTAAAGGGAGCAAGCTGAGTACGGTAGCTCAACTCTTCCAGAGTTAATTTGGCTCCGTCATTTTCTACAATCTCTACTTGATGTCTAGCTGTTTGCAGCTTATTCCATCCTTGGAGATTAAGAATAACACCACGTCTGCGTCTTTGCTTGTACACTTCCATTGGCTTACAAGGCTAACGCCAAGTTGATATTAATTTTATTGGTTTTAAGGCAAGGTATGAACTTGCCCTAAATTTTATACAACCTAACCACTGCTAATTTCGATTTTGTCTGTATTTCCAAAGATTGCAGACCTTTTAGTTGCTTGTATGTAACAAAAGTTAACTTATAGCTTAACACCATTAATCGCCCTGCTCACCAATATCTGATTCGTTTAGCTCACGATAACGGCAAGCGGCTAGGCTTACTTGCATAAGCGAAATATCCAACTTAAGTTAGCACCTTAAAACCTTTATCTTTACTGGCACGTCTCCAAAAAACGTCAGAAACTAGAGCTATCAGCAGAGGAGTGGGAGAGGGGGAGATGGGGAGATAAGGGAAAGGAACAGATGAGGGAGATAGGGAAGATGGGGAGGATGGGGAAGAATTTACTCTTATCACTTCCTCAACTCCTTTTCCCCGTGTCTCCGTGTCCTAATTCCCTTCTGCCTTTTTCCAACTTTTGGAGACTCAAACGATGACTGACACAATCATCAATCCCATAGAACGTCCACAAGTAACGCAACAATTATCTGAAAACATTATTTTAACTACTGTAGATGACCTCTACAACTGGGCGAAAATGTCCAGTTTGTATCCTTTGATGTTTGGCACAGCTTGCTGTTTTATTGAGTTTATGTCTGCTTATGCTTCTCGCTTCGACATGGAGCGATTTGGGATGATTCCCCGTACTACTCCCAGGCAAGCAGATTTAATTATTACCGCAGGTACTGTGACGATGAAATATGCTCCTACTTTGGTGCGAATCTACGAGCAAATGGCAGAACCTAAGTATGTCATGGCAATGGGAGCTTGCACAATTACGGGTGGGATGTTTAGTGTTGATTCTCCCACGGCTGTTCGTGGTGTAGATAAGTTAATACCTGTCGATGTCTATATACCAGGATGTCCACCTAGACCAGAGGCAGTGATTGATGGAATAATTAAGCTGCGTAAAAAAATTGCTAATGAAAGTATCCAAGAGCGGCAGGTAAGTCAACAAACTCACCGTTACCACAGTATTTATCACCAAATGAAGGTAGTACCTCCAATTAACGATGGGCAATATTTGAAAAGTCCCCAAAGAGAGGCTCCACCCAAGGAGTTAATAGAAGCAGTGGGATTGCCATTGCCTTTGTTACAACAAGAAACTGTTACCAAGGAAGCATAAAAATCAGAACTTACGCGCGAGTTATGGAATAATAAACTGCTCCAGGCACGGAGTCAAGAGGATTTGAGAGAGATTTTGCGTAAGTCCTAAAATATTGAAGTGTGGTTGGAAATTTTTTGGTGGGATGCGATCGCATTACAGTCGGAACAAAGACTGGATTGTACAGTCACAAGCCCTAAAATCTAAAACCACCAGATGAAGACTTTTTGTGGAGCCGTTATCATCCTTGGTGCGATCGCTATTGCGGGAGCTAATCCTCTGTTGGCAAAAGTTGAAACATTCTCAGCCCAGCGATCGCCAATTCTAACAAAACCTACAGAACAAGCTTCAAGTTTCCGATTGCCCGCTCCCAGTGGTACTTATTCAGTAGGTGCAACTACTTACTATTTGGTTGATTCCTCTCGCAAAGAAACCTATAGTTCAGAGATTTACAACTTACGGACACAAAAGCCAGTTACAACTCCACGAGCCACGGATCGTCGAGAGTTGATTGTCTATATTTGGTATCCTGCTAAAAGTAAACCAGCAGCTAAAACAATTCCCTATATTGATGAAGGCTTTGCTCTCGCGACTGCTGATGGTATGGGAGCAAATTTTGGTGTGTCGCCAGAACAATTTGTTGAGTTAGTCACTCGCACTATTCAAACAAATGCTGTTCCAAAAGCAGAGCTTGCCAATGCATCAAAACGATATCCAGTTGTAATTTTCTCACCTGGTTTTGGAGCAACGCCTAAGTTATACACAACACAGCTTGAGCAGCTTGCTAGTTACGGTTATATCGTTGTTGCAGTCAATCCCACCTATGAAGTACCAGTTTTGTTTCCAGATGGGCAGGTGATTACTCAATCTTCCGTGTTTAATTTTTCATCTGCTAATAAACAAACCGAACAAAGAACTTTTAATCAGGCAGTTGCAATCAGGGCAAAGGATATTATTTTTGTGCTGAATGAATTAAACCGCCTCAATGTCAAAGATCCGCAAAGACTTTTTACACAACGTTTAGATTTAAGTCGAGTCGGTATTTTTGGACATTCTTTAGGTGGAGATACGGCAATTGAGGCGATGTGGCGCGATCGCCGCTTACAAGCAGGCATCAATATAGACGGTGGTAGTTATGGTAGGCTTCTGAGCATTGGAAATAAAGACAGTTTGAATCGCCCTTTTCTAGGGATATCTCATGATGGCGCAGATGATGCGTTGCGATTGTTTTATCAACGCCAAAAAAATAACGCTTACAGGCTAACTATAAAGGGCAGCAAACACACCACATTTACGGATTGTGGGTTAATCCTGCCTGCATTTTCAGCGTATTCGACAACTCAAGTAGAATCGCAAATTAAGCAAGCGATCGGTTCAATTGAACCTGAACGAGCAGCCAACATTATCAGTGCCTACACATTAGCATTCTTCGACCAGTATCTAAAAAATAAGAGTAAACCTTTGCTTAAGAAGGCTTCACCTGAATATCCGGAAGTACTGATTGAATCTCGCAAGTAGCGGCAGCATAGGAATTTGATGAAGTGGATGGTTGGGAGTTCATAGTAAATATTTAAGAAGGTTTACTTTAGCAATCCTATTTGAGTTGTGTATTTATTTTTAATAAACCGCAAAGAGCGCAAAGAAAAGAAGAAAAGAGAAATGAAAGAGCTACTATGTTATTTAGAATTGCTATATGAATCATGTGAATGTCTATCAGGATTTAACTCTACAAAACATATGTTCATTTTTAAAAGAAATTATTAGTTAATAAAAAGATATGTATGTTAAATATTTTCCAGAAAATCAAAACACTTATAAATTATAAAACCTCTGATAACTTAGGAGATTTTGCTATTCTCAAATCTGATTTTTTTGGTGCTAAAATTAATCCTATTGTTGCATCTAAATTGCAACAGGTGGTAGGATACCATCCTCCAATTGATTTAGAAAAATTAAGCCAATATCCCCAAAATACTTTTGGACGACAATATGCAAATCACATGAGAGAAAATAACCTCAAGCCACTGAAAATTAGTTCTGAACTAGAGGATGTAGCCAAACGCAATACATTTGCGCTTCGATATGTAGTTACGCATGATATTTTTCATGTTTTGTTAGGCTTTGATACTAGTTACGCTGGAGAAATAGGTGTTCTTGCTTTTGCTGCCGAGCAAAACTATAGCAAATCATTAAAAATTAGTTTGTGGTTTGCCAAGTTGCTTTATCCTATTCTCGCTCCTTGGCAAATCAAAGCAATTTTTGGAAATTTGAAAAAAGGACAAGAATTAGGTAAAAAAGCAGAATTTTTATTAGGGTATCGTTTTGAAGAACACTGGGAAGAATCGATTGAAGAGATTAGGAAAAGATTAAAATTACCGCAAATTTCATCGATTTCACAGCCATTGAGTACAGTCAGTTGACAATCACCCTGGGTAAGATTGCGATCGCTTCTTTACTAGCAATCAAATCAGAGACAAATTGCTTGTTGATAAAAATTTTTCATGATTTGATGATAATTTAATTTACACTTTTTTAGCTAAGTCTGGTAAGATTGCTGAAAGCAAAAGTTCAATTATGCTCCTCACACCACACCGCCGCTCTCTTGTGTGCTAAAGGCAAGGGAGCTTTTTTATTGAGTTATGATAAGCAATCCAGATACCTGCTTGAAATCAATTAGATTGTGACATTTAATGAACTGTCTACTATAAACATACATATATTGCTGTCATACTTGCCTTGTGCAGATGAATTACTCCAGACATTGAATTAACTGCCTACATGAAGTTACTACCTGGGCAAGCTTCAAATTACATTTAAAACAACTACTATATTCAATCATTGGCTTTGCGAAGTTGCCAATCAAGCCTATGTCGAAAAGTCCCCTAATACCCCAACCACAGCAAAGTGAAACACAAGCATCACTCTTGCCACCAGTCACCGAAGAAACAATCAACAGGGCAATAGACGGTGTTGCCTATGCACGCGATCGCCATGCCAATGAGATGATCCGTCAAGCACTATTGTCACAAGAAGCAGTTATTGAGGGTGGATCAGAACGCAAAATTAGCGGTGAAGTTCGACGCAGAGTACTACGAAGTTTAATTCACGCCTTATTTCAAGTCAATTTAGAGTTTCCAGAACTAATTCCCACAACCCCAGCTTTGGTTGTAGCGAATCATCTTAACCACATAGATCCATTTCTTTTGCTGTCGGAGCTACCAGCGCATCCTTACTATCACATCTTAGGTGACGCTCGCACACTTTATAACCAATGGTGGAAGCGCCAATTTCTTAGACTTGCAAAAGGAGTCATACCTATAGAACGTATCTGGAAAGAAGAAATAGCTGTCATTGAAGCTGCAAAGGCAGGGCGAGACGATTTGGCTGAATTAGCAACAAATATTGAAAAATATGTTCCTCAAGGTAACTCGATAGAAACTTTACGACGTGTAGATCGCATTGCCCAAAACATTTTTGCTCGTGGTGAGGGAATTATTTTGTTTCCTGAGGGAAGACTTGGCAATATTGAAGGGCAGTTGTCTGTACCTCTCAAACGTGGTGCTGCAATTTACGCTTTGCGTTCTGGAGTACCGATTTTACCCATAGCACTCATTGGGACTCAAGACTTGTATTTTCGTAAAAAATTAACAGTACGTATTGGCAAACCATTAGTATTTCCCCAAGCTAACCGTCCAAAAGCACAAGAATCACAAAAAGCCACTGATGAATTAGAAGCAGCACTAATCGAACTTTTGCCCAAAGACTACCGAGAACCAGAAGAACCAAAGTTTTTACATCACTTTCTCAATCATATGTTTTGGTGACTCTTAAGTAAGTGTGAAATCTTATTTCCGGCTTCCCCAATTCCAAGAGCCTGAAGAGATTCAGTAGAGTATAATCCAAGGGTATCTATGGAACTATATATAAACCCCTCCAGACAAGCATTATGTCTGATAGCAATGTTGGCAAGCCCGCGCTAAACTATGTAGCGGTTAGCGGCAATAAAATGTCAAAATAGTATATCTGTTCTATTAAAACTTCCCACGCAAAACTCCCTAAATCCGTATAGATAGAGGTAGGAATGGCTGTTAATACTGAAAATGCTGGCAAGCAAAAAGCGCTTAATATGGTACTCAACCAAATAGAGCGTACTTTTGGCAAAGGAACAATCATGCGCTTGGGTGATGCCACCCGGATGCGAGTAGAAACCATTCCCAGTGGGGCGCTGACTCTCGATCTGGCATTAGGCGGTGGTTTGCCCAAAGGACGGGTAATTGAAATTTATGGGCCGGAAAGTTCCGGTAAGACGACACTCGCGCTACATGCAGTCGCAGAAGTGCAAAAAAATGGTGGCATTGCTGCTTATGTAGATGCAGAACATGCCTTAGATCCTACCTACGCTGGAGCTTTGGGTGTTGATATCGAAAATTTGCTAGTTTCCCAACCAGATACTGGAGAAGCAGCTTTAGAAATTGTTGATCAGCTTGTGCGCTCTGCTGCGGTTGACATTGTAGTCGTTGACTCAGTGGCAGCACTAGTTCCCCGTGCGGAAATTGAAGGCGAAATGGGTGATGCTCACGTTGGTCTTCAAGCAAGATTAATGAGTCAAGCTCTACGTAAAATTACTGGCAACATTGGTAAATCTGGTTGCACAGTTATTTTTCTCAACCAGTTGCGGCAAAAAATTGGTGTTACTTATGGCAACCCAGAAACAACTACTGGTGGTAACGCCTTAAAATATTACGCTTCTGTACGCTTGGATATTCGCCGGATTCAAACCCTTAAAAAAGGCTCGGAGGAATTTGGTAACCGCGTCAAAGTCAAAGTCGCTAAAAATAAAGTCGCACCACCTTTTAGAATTGCAGAATTTGACATTATTTTTGGTAAGGGTATCTCTACCTTAGGTTGTCTTGTTGACTTGGCAGAGGAAACTGGCATACTTACACGAAAGGGAGCTTGGTATAGCTACAACGGTGATAATATTTCTCAAGGTCGAGATAACGCGATTAAGTATCTAGAAGAAAAAGCAGAATTTGCCGAACAAATTAAGCAATTAGTACGGGAAAAATTAGAAATGGGAGCTGTTGTTTCTGCTAATTCTGTCAGAAAGACAAGCGAAGATGAAGAAGATATTGAGGATTATTCTGAAGAAGAATAAAACCTTATTGTTTTGTCAGTTGTAAATACAAAGAGATATTCAGAACTTCGGAGGGTTCCCGACATTGTAGCAACTACCGTACACATTGTAAGGTTTGGCTACCTTTAGTTAGGTAGCCTTCATGAACTGCATACACCAAAAGGGTATTGGGGATTGGGTATTTAGTTTGGGCAAGCGCGAATAAGGAATTGGGCATTGCCCTAAGCCCCATCCTCTAGTCCCTATTTATTCCTTCTGTCCTCTGGCTTTTTTAAGTCACAAGCAGAGGAGAAGTATCATAACAAACCTCGCTTACCATTCGGGCGTACTGTCATCCAATTTATCTTTGCCAGTGCTAGTTGTTCTTCAGAAAGTTTTGCACCAGTAAGATTAGCACCACACAAATTAGCTCCTCGAAGGTTAGCATTCTGGAGATAAGCATAGCTGAGATCTGCACCTCGTAGATCTGCTCCTTCTAAATCGGCATTACCAAGAAAAGCTTTGCTTAAATTTGCATCCTTAAGATTAGCTCTATTGAGACTAGCTTGCCCAAAATCACTACTGTGGAGATTAGTTCCTTGGAGATTAGCTCTTTCCAATTGAGAAGAATGGAAATTTATTTCTGATAAATTCGCACCTTGCAAATTAATTAGACTTAAATTGTGAAGGGCAAAATCCCGTCTACCTTTGAGATAAGCTGTCAGTAGGCTTTGGTTATCTAACTGTCGCATGACTTTAGACTTTTGCTGTTGGGAATCATTGCACTTGCTAGCCAAAGTTGACGTTTTTGTCGTTACAACTCGTTGCTGCGTCTTCCCCATATGCACAATACCAGTACCTTCCGTTGCTTTAGCTCGTCTAGCGCGAATTGCTGCTGCTATCTGTGCCACACTTAAACCAGAAACATTAGCACAAGAGTTGCCAGAATCTTCCGGATATTGATTTATTTGGTCTTTAGCATCTCCAGAAGATTGAACCATCATACTTTTTGATAAACTTTCCAGGTATGGTTCGAGATCTAGTGCTCTAAGTACTTCTTCGGATGTTTTATAGCGATTGCGTACTGATATCTCCAGCATTTTCCGCAGTACCTCTACGAGGTGATCGCTTACTTGCACATGAGATTCCCAAATCAGCTCGCCTGTTGTGGGATTGTATTCCAAATCTTTAGGAGATTTACCAGTTAGTAAATAAATACACGTTACCCCTAAAGCATAAATATCACTAGCATAGACCGGTCGCATTGCCATTTGCTCTGGGGGTGCAAACCCAGGTGTTCCAATCGCATATGCAGTTAATGCCGTTTGTTCTGATTGATTGACTGTTGCTTGGGTAACTTGATTTTTGACAGCTCCAAAGTCTATGAGAACTAATCTACTATCTTGAGCGCGGCGAATGATGTTGGCTGGCTTAATATCACGATGGATCACCTTATGCTCGTGTATATATTGCAGTAATGGCAGGATCTCACTTAAGAATTGCTTAACTCCGGCTTCACTAAGAATTCCAGTTTGTTTGACCTCTTGCTGTAAAGTGGGACCACTAATGTATTCCTGAACTAAGTAAAATTGTTGATGTTCTTCAAAGTAATCTAGCAATCTAGGTACTTGGGGGTGATTGCCAATCTTGCCCAAAGTTACAGCTTCTCGCTCAAACAGTTCGCGTGCCATTTGCAAAACGTGGGGTGTGGTTCCCGACGGACGTAATTGCTTAATCACACAACTCGGTTCGCCTGGTAAGGCTTCATCAAAGGCAAGAAAGGTTGCCCCAAAGCCACCTTGTCCTAAAGCTTTCTGTACCCGATAGCGATCGCGCAACAGTAGTTGTGAGCCACAAGACTGACACCTATCGCTATAAGCTAGATTTTCTGGATTCGGACAGTTAGGATTTAAGCAGTAGCTCATGCGCTGTCAACTCGCTGCACGAAAAATTACGGGTAGCTCTACACCCTGATCCAATTATTGAAATCAAAAGTTACTTTCACCAGGTAATTTTCGCTGGAAATGCTTTGAAGAGTTGCTAAAGTTAGGCTCGTGTTGCGTAAAGCAATCGTAAACTCACGTAATTTCCCGTATTTTTCTCGAAACCAAAGGCGATGGCGATACTAAGTAGATACTAAATTGCTAGGTACTTTTAAATTTTATTAATTAAATATATGAATAATTGTTCAAATGTTGTAGGTTAATAACAGGAAGAAGAGGAGAAAATTATGACAACCGTCACCCAAATGAAATGTGCTTGTGAATCTTGCTTGTGTATTGTTTCTCTAGAAGATGCAATTCAAAAAGAGGGTAAATATTATTGCTCTGAAGCTTGTGCTGAAGGTCATAAAACAATGAAAGGTTGTGGTCACGGTGGCTGTGGTTGTTAAGCACTTCCCATGTTTACCCTGATAAATTTTCAACCCCGTCCATTAATGGACAGGGTTGCTATTTTTACAGGCTAACTAGGGAATTTATTAGTAATTTCCTAGATTGCCTAGTTAAAAAATGTCATGATTGCATTACAAATTGGACATTACATCCCTTGCCGCTTCTAGAGTTTGCTCAATATCTTCCTCGGTATGAGCTAAAGAGGTAAATCCAGCTTCAAACTGCGACGGTGCCAGGTAAATACCACGCTCTAGCATCCCACGATGGAAGCGAGCAAACTTGCCCAAATCCGATTTTTTGGCGTCTTCGTAGTTATGGATAGGGCCAGATGCAAAGAACAAACCAAACATAGCACTAATCTGACCACCACAAGCAGCGTGACCTGTTTGTTGAGCAATTTGCAACAAACCATCTGCTAACTTTTTAGTAATTTGATCTAGATACTCGTAGGTACCCGGTTTTTGCAGCAATTCTAGCGTTTTAATTCCCGCAGTCATTGCCAAAGGATTACCAGAAAGAGTTCCTGCTTGATACATTGGGCCAGCAGGAGCAACCATAGACATAATATCCCGACGACCGCCATAAGCTCCTACAGGCAAACCGCCACCGATAATCTTACCCAAGGTTGTGAGATCGGGAGTAATGCCAAATTTTTCCTGAGCACCACCATAGGCAATACGAAAGCCTGTCATCACCTCGTCAAATACCAGCAACGCCCCATGTTCGTGGGTAAGTTCTCGTAACCCTTCTAAAAAGCCAGCATCAGGAGGAATAAAACCAGCATTACCTACAACAGGCTCAAGAATAACTCCAGCGATTTGGTCGCGGTTCTCCTCAAATAAAGCTTTCACAGCTTCCAAATCGTTGAAAGGTGCAGTCAGGGTATTACTGGTTACTGATTTAGGTACTCCAGGGGAATCGGGCAAACCAAGGGTAGCAACACCGGAGCCTGCCTTCACTAAAAACATATCAGCGTGACCGTGATAGCAACCCTCAAACTTAATCACTTTGTCACGCCCAGTGAAGGCTCTGATCAGCCTTAGCACTGCCATACAAGCTTCGGTGCCTGAATTCACAAATCTTACCATTTCGATGCTAGGTACAGCATCAATGACCATTTCAGCTAAGACATTTTCCAGCAGGCAAGGTGCGCCAAAGCTGGTGCCTTTCTCCAAAGCTTCATGCAGTGCCGTAATGACTTCGGGATGGGCATGACCGCAAATAGCTGGGCCCCAAGTTCCTACATAGTCAATATACTGATTGCCATCTACATCCCAAATGTATGCGCCTTTGACGTGGTCGAAAACAATCGGTTGTCCTCCCACAGATTTGAAGGCGCGAACTGGGGAACTTACCCCTCCTGGCATTAGGTTTTGAGCAGCGGCGAAGATTTCTTGTGATTTGGTAGTTTTAATCGTTGTATTTACCAAGGTTCTCTCCTAAAAGAGTGGGAAGTAAAAAGCTATATCCTAAGATAGGAGTCAACTCTTCTCAGAACTTCTATCGTATAAAATTACCTGAACCAAGAAAATAACAATATGTTATACAAGTCAAATCAAGACTTGCCTGCTGAAATTCGCAGTGGCTTATCCGATACTTACCAAGATGTTTACCGGGCTGCCTATAACTCGGCAATCGATTGGTATGGTGAAGAGGCAAAAGCTCATAAGGTAGCTTTGAGTGCTGTGAAGATGCAGGCTGTCATACATAAGAGTTCTGATGTTTAAGTCTGAATTTTAAATAACGTTAAATTAGATTATAAATTTAGGAAATTACTTATTAGTTCTAAAATTATGTGCCGACTGGCATAGATAGAATGGTATCGTGAACCCATGAATCATTCTCGCTATTTTGAAAGCAGCTGGTATGTTTTTTTCTGCAAATAATTCACAAAACCACGCTATCCCTGTTGATAAAATTCGCTACGATGAACGCGGTCTTGTTCCAGCAATTGTCCAAGACTATCTGGATGGCGCTGTTTTGATGATGGCGTGGATGAATCGGGAATCACTACAAAAGACTTTGGAAACAGGAGAAACTTGGTTTTGGAGTCGTTCTCGTCAGGAATTTTGGCACAAAGGTGCGACTTCTGGTCATATTCAAAAAGTGCGAAGTCTTCGTTATGACTGTGACAGTGACGCACTGCTAATCGGAGTTGAGCAGGTGGGAGATATCGCTTGCCATACTGGTGAGCGCAGTTGTTTTCATCAAGTAGACGGAAAAATTGCTCCACCACCTGGTGATACCTTATCGCAATTGTTTGAAATCATTTGCGATCGCCGCGATCACCCAAATGACAGTTCCTATACCTGCAAATTATTTGCAGGTGGTGATAACAAAATTTTGAAAAAGATTGGTGAAGAAAGTGCGGAAGTGGTAATGGCATGTAAGGATGACGACGCTGATGCGATCACCTCTGAAGTCGCAGATTTGCTGTATCATACTCTCGTTGCTCTTGCTCATCATCAAGTTGATTTGAAATCTGTGTACCGAAAATTGCAAGAGCGTCGCCGCTAGAGAAAAAAGTAAGTTTATGTTTGGTGACCAAAATTAAGGTGTAGGGTGTTTCTCATTACCATGCTCTTCATGGTGATGAAAACTGCGAGGCTCCGCCTTCTCTTCATCAGGCAGAGCCTCAATCAATGCTTTCCCAAGTTTCAGCCTAGTTACGTTTAGTGAGCAAAATTAAGCGACATCCCATATACCCTACACCTGTTGCTTACAATATTGCCGAAGTAAGGCAGGCAGGGGTGAAGATATCTTCAAGATATGTTTTCCACTCTTGTATTTGTAAACGGAAGCTATTGACTAGGAAGCAATATCCGATTCAGATACAGCAAAATAGCCAGAACGATGAAAACACTCAAGGCTAACCCCAGCCAGAAGTAATTTACTAATAATTGTGATTGATCTAATGCCCAACCTCCAAGCAAAGGGCCAATAAAATAACCAATTGCCCAGCATAGGGAGTTGATGGAGAAATAAACCCCTCGCCTGGATGCAGGTGCCAAATAGGTGACTAGAGAATAAGCTGAGGGTGTGTAGCAGATTACAGCAGTTGCTAATACTCCTAATGCTAAAGTCGCCCAATATAGATGCCCAGTAGTACACAAACCAGTAAACCAGATACAACTAAATCCGATCGCCCACAAAATAGCTGAAATTGCAAGCGCTTGGGGGTAAAAAAAGTGTTTGACCAAACTAACAGCTGGTAACTGTCCGAAAATAGCAACTATCAAGTGCCAAGCGAAAAGGGTACTAATGGTACTTGCTGTAAATCCTGTTGCAGAAAATCCAACTGGCACAAAATTTTTGAGGTAGAGGGGAAGGGTAGTGTGCAATTGAGAAATATAAATTGTGAAGATAATATTGACTGCAATATAAGTAAGAAATCGGCGATCGCCTAATGCCCAGATCCAAACCTTAATCTGCGCAGATAATTCTTGTTGGGTTGATTGTGATTGATAAGTTTCTGCGATCGCTACATAAACCACCGCAAAAAATACGATGAATGAAACAGCATCAATAATAAATAGGGTGCGAAAATTGCCAGTTGTACTGACTAAAAATCCTCCGCAGATAATTCCCATCCCCAATCCTAAGTTGTCTGCTAGCCGGGTAAGGGCAAAAGATTCATGACTATTTTCAGGTGGTGTTAGATCGGCAACAACTGCTTCAGTTGCAGGCCAGTATAAACCAACCCCTAAGCCACTAATCAACTGACCGATAATCAGAATAAAAAAATTGTGGGTTGTAGCCAAAACGAAACAAGCCAATGCTGAAATTGCTGTTGCTAACAATAAAGTATTGCGGCGTCCTATTTGAGGAGAATCAGCTAAAGAACCGCTTAAAATCCGTCCTACTACCCCTGAAATTGAGGCGCAACCCAAAGCAAAACCAACCGAAGTCGCTGATAAACCAATTTGATTGACAAAAAAGATGGGAGCATAAAACAGTGTTAAACCAGTGCCAATCGTTGAGAGGAACCGACCAAACATCAAGATCCAAACTTGGCGATGGATAAGGGAAAACCATGAAAATATTTGGGATTTAGACACAAATTTCCTTGGCAAGGAGAAAGTTCTTCCTTGTCTTTCCCATCTCCACCACTCCCCTAACACTTATTTTGTAATTTTTATCATTTTGTAATTCTTATCATTTCCTGAAATTTTCCTCACTGATTCCACAGAGTTTCCACAAGCACTTTTGCAGTTTTCCACAGCCACTTGTTGATGTCACAAGCTCTTGCCGTATTACTGGGGATTTTGTGTTTATAGCAATTAAGGGTTGACAAAACTGAGTTTTAGTTAAGTTATGTTACAAAAAACTGCCTAAAAAGCTTATAATTCCGTAAATATATATTCTTTATAAACTATGTCTTAATATTTCGCAGCATTGACAACACCACCCCCTTTTGACGCACAATAAGGCGGCTTGCCTTTATAGTCTGCACTTGTATGCGTGTAATAACCCCACTTTTTGCCACAGCAGATTGATGAGAAGACAAAATAACTTTGTCTTCCCTAGAGGCTTTGACTGCAAGCGAAAATTCCCTATTAATAGCCTGTAAAGGAGAAAAATCTCATGAACGCAACAGTAAGCATCTTTACAGAAATTCCTGAAACCCTGCACGAATCGCTCAAAATTTATTTAGAAAAGCATCCTGATTGGGATCAAAACCGAGTTTTGACAGCAGCGCTGTCGTTGTTTTTACTGCAAAATGGAGATAGCGATCGCCGTGCTGCTCGCGTATATTTGGAAACTTTATTTCATCATTGTTAAGCCTAAATACGCTGCCTCGATTCATGCCTAATTGCTCACCTATGCACCATATTTGTAGGTGCTTCCATATTATGGAGCTATTTTGTTTAATGCCCCATTAGGGTACGGCATGGTATATACCGTACCCCATAACCAGATTTCCAAGACTCACAAGAACTACTGGAGTTGAAAATACAAGCAAACTTGATTATATTCTCAAGTTTCTAGCCAATTTTTAATATTTCAGTCACAAATATCAAAAAATTGTTTTGCTCGTAAAGACCTTATTTAATATAAAAGCTAACTATAGAAATCTTTTGACAGTTACTAGGTGTTTTTATAGAACCATTGAATGAAACCTAATAACAACCTATAAAGTTAAGCTCAAAGTATCTCTAGCAAAAAAATCAGAAATTTGGATTTAAGCGGCGACTATTGCCGCTTGCTGTTTGTTTTTACTAAATCTCGATGAAGGAGGGTTAATAAAGCTATCTCCAATCAATGGCTGTCTACAGGATGAAAAACTATCCCAAAAAATTCGTAATTATTCACATTTCATCGGCTGTCTGCAGAGTTACTCGCCATACACTTGGATTTCTGTTGAGATTTAATGATCGACTATTACGATTTGTCCGGATGTTGGGAGGGAGCAGTCGGACACTCAAATTTATAACCAACACCACGAACGGTTTGAATTAGTGCTGGCTGACTGGCATCAATTTCTATCTTCTTACGAATTTGACCGATGTGTACATCTACAACTCGTTGGTCACCGACATATTCATAATCCCACACTTCTTGGATCAGTTCTGCTCTACGCCACACTCTACCCGGATGGCTAGCTAAAAAATGTAATAAGTCGAATTCCAAAGCCGTTAAGGGTACAGGTTGACTGTTGAGAGTTACTTCTCGCCTTACAGGATCAATCATCAGCTTTTCAAAAACAAGGCGTTTTTGTTCTGCTGTGGTTACAATTCGTTGACGCCGTAAAATAGCCGCTACTCTAACTTCTAGTTCTCCCAAACCAAAAGGCTTGGTGAGATAATCATCAGCACCTTTAGAGAAGCCGCGAATCTTGTCAGCTTCGTCTGCACGACTAGTCAGCATGAGAACAAAAACACCATTACGGCTTTGCATCTCTTGACAGAGGTTAAACCCAATTACGTCTGGTAAATTGACATCTAAAATTACCAAATCGGGATTAAACTGCTCAAACAGAGCTAAGGCTGTCTTTCCATCTTCGGCAGCCTCCACCTGGTAGTTCTGCTTTATCAAAAAGCGTTGGATTAAATTCCGAACCGCAGGGTCGTCATCAACTACAAGAATCTTGGCAGGAGCCATGACCATCACTTTGCACAAAAATTTATAGGATTAACGTACAGATTGCGTCAAAAACGCAGTTTCCGTTTGACAGGAAATCAAAATTTACAAGGTTGAGTTAAAAATTCCCTGATTATCTAAAATACTAGTTTAATCTGGAATTTCAGCAACTAAAGCGCGATTAATTTACATAATGCCACTTTAATCAGTTTAGGTATAGGAATTGTTAACCCTGTGTCCAGTGTGCAGATGCTATACTCGCACCGCTAAAGTTTAAGTAAATCAGGAGATTTTTTACCCCTATTACTTAAGTAATTCAAACGCTTTTATTTTAAATCTACAAGTGACTCAGTGGAATGATAAATTCTGAAGCTTTTTGAGTAAAACCGATTTGAGGCAAAGTCAACAGCTAAATCTGAAACAGAAAAACATAATTTTTTCATAAAAAAGCCTTGTAGGTATTTTTAGCTCAAGTTCTAGAGTAAAGCTCTAAATTGGGAACGGCATGAGGGGATACACGGAGTTCTTACCTTGTGTTAAAGTGTCTATAGTTAAATTTCTCATGTCGATTATGCTTACCCCTGTTACTATACAGATAGGATGTAACATCGACTCAAACATTGGTTATCACCAAAGATAAAACTTAAATTTATTATTTTTACAACAAAAGACTGCTGCCGACTTTTAGGCTAGACAAATAAATTCCCATGAGTGAGCAAAATCCCTACGAAAAACTTGGGGTACCAGAAGACGTTAGCTTCGATGAAATCCAGGATGTTCGCAATCGCCTCTTACAACAATACAGTGGCGATGCTAAACGTCTAGAAATGATCGAAGCTGCCTATGATGCAGTTTTAATGGATCGTTTACGGTTGCGCCAAGAAGGTAAGATTAAAGTGCCTGAACGCATCCGTTTTCCAGAGCGTCTCGTACAAGCACCTCCTAAAGAAAGTCCAGCCCCTCGCGAGCAGTCACCTGCATGGCTGCAAAGAATACTAGATAAACCTACATCAGCAGATGTATTGTTACCTGGAGCTTGGTATCTGGGTTTGAGTGCTATCAGTATATTTTACCCAACTGGAGCGGATCAGGTTTTACAGTTGGCGTTGGTAGTTGGAGTAGGTATTAGTATTTACTTTATCAACCGTAAGGAAGGTAAGTTTGGTCGAGCGGTTTTATTCACTCTGAGCGGTTTGATAATAGGTTTGATTGCTGGAGGATTGGTTGCTAATTGGGTTATACCACAAGTACAACAACTGATTCCTTTAACGCAAAATCAGTTTTCTACTGTAGTGACATTTATATTGTTGTGGTTAATTACTAGCTTTTTGCGCTAAGAGCTTAGGAATTAAGGACAGGAGGCTAGGAACAGATCCATTGAAAATGCAGAATACAAAATTTTCAATATTCTAGCCTCTAGCCCCTAGCCCCTAACCTCTAACTGGTTGCAGTGCTTCCTCTAGGATGAGATTAACAGCTACGCTAAGATCTTGAACAATCATATCGGGTTGATAAAACTTTAGTTGTACCCGATCGCGAATGCCACTTTCTATGGCAATTACCTTGATGCCGTGCTTTTTAGCGGCTGTGATATCGGCTTCAGTATCACCAATCATGTATGTGTCTGTGGCGGATGGTAGTTCGCTTAATGCACGTGCCATTAATAAAGGCTTGTCATCAATATCGCGGGTTTTAACATAATCGTTACTCAAGCAGTAACAGCGATTTTCTGGGAAAAATCTACCTAAATCATACTTTTTGAAAGCATAATCTAGTTCTCGCACTCGCCGCATAGTCATTACTGCTAAATCAACGCCAGCCTGTTGAATTTTTAACAGTGCATCTACAGCACCATTAGCAAGGCGATCGTACTCAAAGTAAGGTTCTGTATGTACTGTTTGCCGCCGCAGTTGGGAAAATGCTTGTGCCTGAAGTTCATCTAAACCAGAGATCATACCAATTTGTTTTTCGGCAACACGCGATCGCTTCATTTGCCAAAATTCTGCTTTCGAGAGTTCTCGTACTTTTTGGTTTGGACGTCGAGTTCTCTCTAAACAGAATCGATAAACACGGTAATATCGTTCTGAAACATCTATAATAGGGCCGTCAAAATCTGTAATAATCCTTAACATTTTTCTAAAACGTAATATTTATTTACAGACTAACCTAGATATTACTGTTCTCAGTGTGTTTCAGTTTTAAATATTTGATAGGTGCGTTTTAGATTACTAATTTGACAATTGTGGATGGGTTTGCTATTGAGGATAGCGACGTATGCAAGCCTTTAGTTTTTGGTTGTGACAAGAACTTCTCTTAAAGCCACTTGCCAGCGATCGCCTATTCTGTGAACATCGAAACAATTGCAATCATTTACTAAAAAAGCTCGGAAATTACGGGTTAAACCCAAGTTTCCCAGCATTTTATTAACTCCTAAACCATATTGTTTATTAAAATGGCTACCTAAAATTTCTATAGGAACATAGTTGTTGGGAAATTTACTCATTAGGACAGAAATTATAGCAACTAATGCCTTTTCTAAATCTACTTTAGAAGTAACCTCTTTTTTCAGCGTAGAATTATTGCTATTTAAATTATTGAGTTGAGGTTTTCTAAATAAAGCTACATATGCTTCTAAATTTTCTACGGGTTGGTAGATAACAACATCAGATTGATATTTAATCAAAACATCCTTTGCTGTTTTACCTGGATAGTGATAGGATGCAACTTCATTAATGTCAAGTTTATATTTACGCTCGTATATTTGGGCTATTTGAGATAACTTAAACCATTGATTAGAAGTGCGTTTTTCCTCAGATACAATTATGCCTTGAATTTGTTTAATAAATTTCTCAAAATCAGGTAGTTCTAATATGCTACGAGTATGAGTTTCACCAGTGTTACTGTTCAAGATTTTGAGATTAGTACCTTGCTGACTAACCTGATAAACTGTTAATCCATTTTGCTGTAAACGATTGCATAGATTAGTCATCACTTTGTCTGAGGAACAGACTAAAACTTCTTGAACTTGTGGGTAACGTTCGTGAATAGATGAGCCGAAGGCTATCATTTTACCATCGGCATTATCTTTACCAGCAGGTACATGAATTAAATCATAGCTGCGTTGATGGAATTCAACATCTTGTTTACCCATGCTGCACCAATTAGCAAAAGCAATTTTTACTTGCAGAGGATAATGACAAACTGTGGTTAAAAACTTTTCAGTTTCGGAATTGAGTTGAATATTTTCTGCATCTAGAAGTAAAATTGCCATGCCAGTTTGCTGTTTTGATACAGCAGTAATTGCTGTTAAAACTTTCTTTGATAAATCTACTTCTAGAGAATGAGATGAGACATTTGATTCATAATCTGGAGAAGATAATTGCCGAATTGTCTCTAAAAATTTTATTAATATAGGTGAATTGAAAGATTCGGGAGTAAAAAGAGCTTTGAGAAACCACTGTAAATTTTGAAGTAATGTATTTTGGTCTTGAGTTTGGCTGAGTAAGTTTGTTAGTTTTAAACTCAATGCAGATTGATTGCGACTACTATGCCAGTTTATATTTCTATACTTCTCTAGCAATAATTCAGGTTGCTGTTCTTGAATGGTAATAATTGCTTGGTGAAGGTAGTAGCTGATTTTACTAACAAAGGCATTATCATTGCTACTAGGTGAAAGGTTATCATTGGGCATAGCTCAAATACAACAGTAAGGCATCCTCGCTCAGACGATCACCAAAGATGGTGATTTACAAATTTATACCTAGATAACCAATGATTTGGGATCAGTAAAACTGCTGAGGAAAAGCAACATTAATTTTGGCTTATTCTCTGGTAAGATGCACGAACTGACCGTTTGGATGGCTAATAATTGACTAAGCTACATCCTGACAACCCGATTTCTTCATCAATTGCGATCGCGCTCACACCTTTTTAATTGGAGATTTAAGCTCGACTTTATCCATTTACCTAAATTGCGATCGCAAGACCTTGTATTTTTGAAGCATGATAGCTTAACCGTTAGAAATTATGGTGGTATGCAGCAGCCCTAAAAAATGGCTAAAGTCAAATTTAAAAGTATCATCTAGGTTAATTGTTTTGTACGATATCCTTGATTGGGGTGGGTGGGTTTATCAGGATATCGTAATTCGAGTAGACCTATCTTTTGCATCCTGCTAAGGTAGCCAAGCCGTAGTGTGTGATGAGAACGACCCAACAATTCCTGAAGCTGCTTATGGTTCAAAAACCTTCCTTCACAAAGCTTAAGAATTATTGCTTCCATAATATCTGTTGATACCTTTCCCTTGTTTCTGACATTTGCTGCGATCGCTTTTAGTGATTTCCAATCATCGGAGCTTGGCTGCAAATTATCGGAGCTTGGCTGCAAATTATCGGAGCTTGGCTGCAAATCATCGGAGCTTGGCTGCAAATCATCAAAGGTTTTATCTGGTATTAATCCTGATAAAAAATCTTCTGGACTAGTTTTTTCTACTAACTTATAGTTCTGAGCAACTAAGTCAGCTTCTACGTCAGGTGGCTCTCCTGGGAAAAAATAGAAAGTTCCGCGAGCAATACCACCTGATTCTAGGAAGCCATCTCTGACAAGAGCAGACAAAGCCTTTGTTAGATCGTGTGGGTGAGTAGCACTCATACACTTGAGCCGAGCGTGAGTAACTTTCCCCTCAAGTGCTACTGTAACTAAAGCAAGGCGTTGATCGTCTGATAACTCTCGGAATTCAGAACCAAATCGTTCGTCAAGTTCTCTAAGGGTTTCCTCTGGCAACAAGTTAACCATTAGCATTGCCAGTAATGTTTGATCTGGCTCGACTTCTTCTAACAATGCGGGCAGTCGCCAGTGTTGCTGACTCCAGTTACGATAAATTTTGGGAATACCCGAACCTGCCTGTTCTCCAATACCCACAAGCTGAAACATTTTCTGTAACTTGCGATTGCGGCAATCACTTGTACCGCCCCGGAGGGCATCTTCTAAAGGCAGTCGCATGATGCCAGGGTTGCGAAATACAAACATATCAGGGCGCTTTATAATTTGTATTGGTATGCGCCCAGTGTAATCTGCATGAATTAGCGTATTTATTAATGCTTCGCGTAAAGCTTCATGTACTGGTGTTTCGTCTACTCGTTTTGCACCTTTGAGCCTAAAGGGAACTTTGAGGTCTGAGAAAAGTTTTTGAATTACCCGACGGTAAAAATCATAAAGGTTTCCTGACCATGTTCCATCTGTAGTGACACGATCTACCCATCGAGCCTCTGTTCTCGGTTCGGGACGTTCTTGATAATCTACTACATAGTGAGGTACAGCCTCAAGAATTGAAGGGAGTTTGCCAAACATTAATAAGCCTGCTACTGTTAGTCCCTCTTTTCCTGTTTGCCGATCACGTAGCCAGCCACCGATAGATCGAAGAAATTCTTGGTCATCCAAATCTAGCCAAGGATGATCTGGTTTGGTGGCTTTAAATTGATTCCGATATGCTTTAAGGGTATTTTGGTCAATATCATCGAAGCCATAGTTTTCTAATAACCGGGCATCCCGCACTTCCTCTACTTGTTCTGCAAGCATCCGTTTAACAGTTTCTTCATCACACAAGTAGTCACCCTCGTAGTTTCTACGATAAGTACCTGTTAAAGGATTCTGTCCTACGTAAACAGGGCGTTGCGGCCTTCGCGCTCGCGGTACTTGGATACGGATTACTTGCTTGCTTTGTACCTCAATAACTTCCACCGCTTTATCGGTTAGCAAGTTAACACTAATTCGCTGGCGATTATTAAGCCCGTCCCAAAGGTTTTTAAGAATACGTTCTGGAGCGGCAATACCTGTAACGCTGAATTTTCCTTTGGGTTTTTCTTCAATTCCTAAAAAAATGACACCACCATAGGTGTTAGCCATTGCAGAATAAGATTCAAAAAAACTTTTGGGCAACTCACCTTGTCCATCCCGACCTGATGCTTGCTTGGCTTCAACATCATAGCCCTCTGCTAATTCTTCGATATCTAGTATCGATAGGCTTGCCATCATCAATCCTCAAACTGCCAAAATATAACCGCACCGCTTTCGGGAGAGTCTGTTAATTAATTAAGTTAACAGTGGCACATAATAAAGCCTAGTCAATTCTAGATTAATTGACACTATTCGTGCTCAGATCGCTAAAGATTGGTATTTCTATTAAGTCTGAAGATTCAACGCTCAAAGGTAGCTTCTAGGAAAAAGCTAAAGAATTGGCGGTTTTAGCTTCAAAGTCATGGATAGGAAAATCTTCAAGCCCTTTTAGGCTGCAACCAAAATTCTATACTTGTGTACAGGGTTGTCAAACACCTAAGTGAGATGGGTGAAATACTTGGTAATATGGGCAGTACAGGACTCGAACCTGTGACATCCTGCTTGTAAGGCAGGCGCTCTACCAACTGAGCTAACCGCCCGTCACACACAAGAATTAAATATAGCAAAAATTTTCGTGTCGCGCTAGTATTTTTGGGAAATATTTTTGAAAATTTTTTAGACATTCTCGATGCCCTCTGGTCAAACGCACGATCGCATTACTTTGTGGGCTTTGCCGTTTGTTGCTGGTTTCACTTTTACTCAGACTCAGAGCGGCAACCTGACTTTGTTGGTGGCTGGTGCATTTATGTTTGGTGGGTTAATGTTTGGCCCTGACTTAGATATATACTCTCGCCAATATCAACGCTGGGGTTTCTTGCGCTGGATTTGGATTCCTTATCAAAAAAGTCTGCGTCATCGTTCATTTTTATCCCATGGTCCAATTATTGGTACAACTTTAAGAGTGGTTTATTTAGGCATAATTGCTGTAATTTTGGCACTTTTAAGTGTGGTAGTTGCCGAAAAATTAGGACATAAAGCGTGGAGTTGGCAGGTTTTAAGTGAAAATGTGGGGCGATCGCTCACGGATTACAAAACGGAATCTCTGGCACTGTTTTTGGGGCTGGAACTCGGTGCAATGAGCCATTCTCTGAGCGATTGGGCTGGCTCGGCATATAAACGTTTGCACTCAGCAGGCATTCGCGGTTTGCTACCACGTGCGAAAATGAAGAAACGTAAAGCAAAAACTCGCACTCGTCAATCTGGCTCGAAAATCGGCAAAAGCCGGACAAAGTAATAGGTTATTAACCACAAAGTTTTTATTAGTTATTAATTATGGAATTTCATCAAACCCAGAATCATGCTGAAACTCTGGCAGCGTTACAAGAATTAATTGATGTGGTGGCAAAGTTGCGATCGCCCGAAGGAGGTTGTCCGTGGGATTTGGCGCAAACTCCCCAAACGCTGACGCCTTATGTGATTGAAGAAGCTTATGAAGTGGTAGACGCAATAAACAGTGGAGACAAAGAAGCGATCGCAGAAGAATTGGGGGATTTGCTATTACAAGTTGTTCTGCAAGCACAAATTGCCAATGAGTATGAGCAATTTAACCTTAAGGAAGTAGCTCAAGGTATTGCTCAAAAATTGATTCGCCGCCATCCCCACGTATTTGGCGAAGTTTCAGTACAAAGTGTGGAAGAAGTACGGCAAAACTGGGAACAAATTAAAGCGGCAGAAAAAGGAGAACCGTCTCCAGAGAGTCAAAAACTCAGTGCGAAGCTCAGTAACTATGCCCGTAAACTTCCCCCTTTGATGGCAACAATGAAAATTTCCCAGAAGGCGGCTGCGGTAGGATTTGAGTGGGAAAATATTGATGGGGTGTGGGATAAGTTTCACGAGGAGTTACAGGAATTTCAGCACGCTTTAGCCCATGAAACACCAGCACAACAACAAGCCGAATTAGGCGACTTGCTGTTTTCTGTTCTCCAACTTGCCCGTTGGTATAACCTCGATCCCAGCGAAGCATTACAAGGAACAAATCAACGCTTTATTCAAAGGTTACAAAAAATGGAGGCTTTTGCCGATCGCCCCCTTTCTGATTACACTCTCCAAGAGTTAGAAGCTCTGTGGCAGCAAGCTAAAGCCCAATTGAAGAAAGGATAATTATGCTGCTCGCAGTGGAATAATGCCTCGATCAAAAATGCGGTTATCAGTACCAATAGCGCTAATCTCTATTCTATCTGGATACACTTCATAGGCTGCAAAACTCAATCTCTCAGCAGAATACTCTGTCCACTCATTTTTTCCTACAGGACGAGTACCTGCACCACCACCACAAATTAAATAAGTCGTACCATTAATAGACCGGGTGCGTTCATAATGATGTTCATGACCATTTATATAAAGTTGAACGCCATATTTTTGAAATAAAGGAGTGAAATTTTTAATAAACTGTGGATTACTGCCATAAACACCCGATGCATAAATTGGATGATGACCAAAGACAATTTTCCAGGGTGCATTACTGCGGCTTAATTCTTTTTCGAGCCAAATCAACTGATTTTTCCAATCAGCATTACCATTAGTATCTAAAGCAAAAAAATGTACTTTGTCTTGGCGAAAAGTGTAATAACGTCCCTTCATATTAAAGCCGACATATTTTAATTGTAAATCGCCATTGACAGTACGAATATCGTGATTGCCTAAAACAGCTTGAAACTTTACACCTCGTTTGAGCAAAGAAGCATAGGGACGCTCGAAAACTGCACCAATTTTCTCAATTTCGCCATTATTGTAGATATTATCGCCAGCTAAGACGACTAATTTATAGGGATTTTTGCTGTGATAATTAGTCATTGCCCTAGCGACAGCATACTGCCCTCCTGCACCAGTGCCTGTATCTGCAACAGAAACAAAGCGTAGTAACAAGTCTTTTTTAGCTGGAGCAGCGGCTACTGCTGTTTCTAGCTCATCAGTATTGTTACTGAAATAACGGCTGATAACACCTAAAAATCCTATACCAAAAGCACTGAGGCTACTTAAAAATAAAAATTGACGGCGTTTTAGCTTCATAATCTCATCCAAATCAATATTTTGATAAGTTTAGCCGAAGCAATGAAGTGATACATTAAGGCAGGGGAGGCTGAAGCAGGAATTTAATATGTATGTTTTTGATTAGCTGCTCTGGGTGAAAGTTCCATGTCACAAGACAATCAAAATCCACAACCATCTTCTTCCCCAGAACCGGAGGAAAATCGACTTCGGCAAAGACAATACCAAAAAGCTCAACCGTTTTGGAAGGCTAAAACTATCCAAATGTTGAGAGGCGCGATCGCTCTTTTAGAAACAACGGTTGAAAAGTTGGAGACAGAACCTCCTGGTGGTACTGAGGAAACCTCCAGTGTTTTGCAGCCGCTTCAATCTGGGTGGAGTGGATTATTAGCCAAAATCCGCTCTTTTTTACCAGCAAATTTGTCTGCTAATTTATCCGACACTGTTTTGACAGGAGTTATTGCTGTTGCTACCGTAATTTTAATTTGGACAACTTCAAATATCTTTACTAGTAAACCAACAGAAATAGCAACAGTTCCGCCATCTTCAGAGCAGGCACAAGAAACTCCTGCTGTAGAAGAAGTACCTTCACCAACCATAACGACTTCACCAGAGCCACTGCCAACACAGACACCATCACCATCAACACAAGAAGCGCCGCCGCCAACAGAAGAAATTACTCCTCCT
The DNA here is from genome assembly GCF_030381805.1 of Chlorogloeopsis sp. ULAP01. Classification (NCBI taxonomy): domain Bacteria; kingdom Bacillati; phylum Cyanobacteriota; class Cyanophyceae; order Nostocales; family Chlorogloeopsidaceae; genus Chlorogloeopsis; species Chlorogloeopsis sp. ULAP01. The sequence goes on along the minus strand of NZ_JAUDRH010000011.1, from coordinate 202,543 downwards.
CCATCTCCAGAACCAGAACCCGAAATAACTGCCACGCCGACACCGACACCGACACCGACATTAGTATTAACGCCAGAACAAACTTTGATTGCGGCAATTGAAAATCAAGTAGCACAAGTAAGCGATCGCATTGCCTCCGGACTAATACAATCAATTCAAGCCAACTTTCTCACGAGTACTCTCACTATGAAAATTAGTGATGACTGGTACACTCTCAAAGAATCTCAACAAAACAAACTAGCTGCTGAGATTTTCCAGCGTTCTCAAGAATTAGACTTCACCCATCTAGAAATTACCGACTCTCAAAACAGGCTGGTGGCGCGTAGCCCGGTGGTTGGTAATGAAATGGTAATTTTTAAACGAAGATAATTAATAGCAAATGTTCTATTAACTCTGAATGTAGGGCTTTTGACTGCAACTTTGCCCTCAAAAACTAAAGTTAGTTTTAGTTACAGTGCAAATGCTTTTTATTCGTCCTACAATCTCATCTGATGTTCCTGACATACTGAAGCTAATAGCAGAAATTTACGCTGAATATGGCTGTGTTCTGGATGCTGAAAATGAAGATACTCATCTGCTTAATCCAGGAGATTATTTTCGTGCTAACGGTGGAGAATTCTGGGTAATTGAAGATAAAGGAAACATCTTGGCAACGGGAGCTGTTCTGCTTCACCCCGATCATGCCGAGTTGAAAAGCTTATATGTACATCCCTCGTTACGCCGACAAGGTTGGGGAAGACGATTGGTAGAAATAGCGATCGCTCATGCCCGCGGCGCAGAGAAACTCCGTCTCATCCTCTGGAGCGACACTCGTTTTACTGCTGCCCATCAACTTTACAAGCACCTTGGCTTTCAACGAATTGGAATGCGAGAACTGCATGATTCTAATCGCTCTGTAGAGTTTGGATTTGAGATTTTGCTGTTGTAATTCATCAGCTACCTTGCTTGTACTCCTCTGCGTGACTCTGCGTTGAAAAATAAACTCAAACATTTGGGATACTCCCATACTCAAGACTCAGTATTTAAGATTGATGTATAATCTCTCACTAAATAATCAACTCCCGTTATTGCAGTACCAACAACTACAGCGTATGCACCTAAATCAATTGCCCTACGCGCCATTTGAGGAGAAGAAATACCGCCTTCACAAATTACGGGAACTTGTAGCTTTTCCACCATCTGAGTTAAAAGTTCCCAAGCAGGGGGAGAAAGATGCTTGGTTGCAGCAGTGTAGCCACAAAGAGTAGTCCCCACAATATCTGCACCAGCGTCTACGGCTGCCTTTGCCGCTTCGATTGTATCTACATCTGCCATGACTGGTTTGGCTAATTTCTCATGAATCCGAGCAATAGTAACTGCTAAATTTTCACTACCAGGGCGTTTTCTAGTCGTCGCGTCTATGGCGATAATATCAGCTCCCGCTTCTGCAACAGCAGCCGCATGGTGAAACTGGGGAGTAATGTATACATCGTATCCAGTGATGACTTGCTTCCATAACCCAATTATTGGTACTTGAACACGTTGTCGTACAGCATATATATGCGCAGGCGTATCAATACGCACTCCAACCGCACCATTATTGACAGCAGTTTGTGCCATTGCTGCAATTACGAATGGATCGTGGAGTGGTGATTCTATTGGGGCTTGACAGGAAACAATTAGTCCGCGGCGTAAGGATTCTAGAGACATAGAGGGGAAATAGATGAGGAGTGGGAGACGCAAAGACGTGGAGAGGGGAAGAGAGGGAGAGTGGGGGAAGGGGGGACAAGGGGACAAGGAGAGTAATAAATAATCAACTAATAACTAAATAACCACCAACTACCAACAACTTTACGGGCGGGTTTAGAAGATAAATTGTCTGTTTCAACCGAAAAATCATCGGCAAAACCCGCCCCTACCAACTAACTCAAGACTGGTTTTGGCTGGATTGGTATCCATACAGTAAAAATTGAGCCAACGCCAACTGTAGATTCTACTTCAATTCGACCTCTATGTAGTTCTATCAGTTGTTTAGTTAATGCCAAACCCAGCCCTGTACCTTCGTAACGGCGACGGTAGGGTGGATCGAGTTGATGAAATTTTTCAAACAGGAGTGGCAACTGTTCTTTAGGAATACCAATGCCAGTATCTTCCACTTGAAACACAGCAGTATCATTTTCCACCCAGAGCCGTAAAGTGACATTACCACCTTCTGGTGTAAACTTGATCGCATTACTTAAAAGATTCCACAATATTTGTTCCACTCGCCTAACATCAGCAATAAAGCGATCGCGTTGTCGATCCAGGGGTAAATCCAGTCTAAGATTAACTTGCTGACTTGTGGCTTTTTCTAAAAGCGATGCTATTGTAGTCTCTGCTATGTCCACTAAAGAAAATTCTGTAATATTTAGGACTGCCTTGCCTGCTTCAATTTGGGATAACTCCAAAATATCATTAATCATTTCTAATAAATGCTCTCCACTGTCGTGGATTGTTTGTAGATAATCGCGTTGCCGCTCGTTCAATTCTCCAAACGACCAGCGTAGTAAAGTGGAAGACATACCAATCACATAAGTCAAAGGTGTGAGTAATTCGTGGCTAATGGTAGCAAGAAATTCACTTCTGAGGCGGCTGGCGGCTTCAGCCGCGACTAAAGCATCGTGCAAAGCTACTGTGCGCTCAATGACTCGTTGCTCTAAAGTTTGTTTTTCCTGAGTGAGTGATCGCGTTAACTCAGATTGGTGAATAGCGATCGCCAATTGTTCAGCCACAGAAGTTAGCAAACTTTTTTCACTCTCACTCCATGAGTATGGGGCATGGCACTGATGAGCAATCAAAAGTCCCCAAAGTTTGTCCTCGAATACAATGGGAGCTACAAATTTTGCCCGTACTTGTATATTCCTTAAAAAGCTCAAAAGACACTCTTCTAGGGCGTAAGTTTTTTCGACATCGTCTACAGCCAAAGTAAAGCCTTGCTGATACTTATTCCAACATGAAGAATTCAGTGTAAAGCAATTGTCTTGTTTACTCAACAATACTGAAGGAATGGTATCACTCGCACGGGACTCGTAAATAACACAGCCTGAGTGCGAAAATAAGCTAGAAAAAGATGAAAATTCTAAAATTTTGTTAACTTCACTAAAATTCGGAGTTGAGGAAGAAGACTGCGTACTAGATATTGGTGATTGGTTACTGGGAAAAACCTCTTTCTTAATTCCAACTAAAGTGTGATTGATAGTATTTGGTGTACCCAAAAGAGGGTTACTTTGTGAACTAGCTTGAAGTACTGGGGGATTAAAACACTCAGCAGGATTGAAAAGCTTAACTCCTTTTAAAGAAGGTAGTTTACAGATTACCAATCGATCTAATTCCAAAAACTCCCGTACTTGCTCAATTGCTGTTACTAAAATCACAGATATGTCTAAACTTTGCCGGATTTGAGTTGTTACCTGGTTTAAGAGCCGCTCTTGAGCAAGTTGTTTTTGCAGAGCATCTTCCACTGGCTGACAGATAGAAACAGAAGAGAAGATAGCAGCTTGTGGCTTTGTAAGTTCTTGACCTGGCTGCGGCAAAAAATAGTTTAACAATAATAGCGTAAACTGACTTTGGAGCTTACCATCATTTGGAGCGAGAAGTTGACGATAATGTTCAATATTTTGGTATGTCTGAGAGTCACGCTCAAACACATCCCTCAATTCCACCATAAAAGAGGCGATCGCCTCAATATCAAATGTTAACTCTACATTCCACAAAGAGTCTGAAAAAGGCTGGCACGTGGGAATTTCTATTGATTCTGTCAAATCCGGAGGTTCTTTGTGTGGAAAATTCTCTTTGAATGACTGCTCTTGGATGAAGCGAGTTGTCGTTCCATTGACGGGGGTGGCATCGGGGTGAGGTTGCCCCTGCTGCTCCTGTTGTGGAGAACCCACCATCAACACACTAAACCCCTCAGAAATAACAACCGCAAATCTTTGTGTCTGCCACTCCTTTGGTGTATGAATTGTCGCAAGTACAGCTTCTGTCAATACCAAAGCTCTGTTTTCCACTGCTTGAGCCATCTGTTCTAACAATTCGCCAAGCTGATTAAATACATCCAAAGGCAAGGTTCGAGAAAAGCTCAAATCAGGAGAATTAAGCATATTCAAGGTAAGAGGGGCTGTACCCAGTTAATTAAAATTTTTCAATGTGTTCTAATCTACAGTTTAAGACGGTAATACAGCATTATGCATCGTATTAGTGCCATATCGGTAGGGTGGAGTCCTCAATCAGAAGGCGTTAGATTTTTAGAACAAACTCCTGCTCCTATTGTATTTCTTACAGCGGCTGATACCGACATTCAAACTTTGGCACAGGCAGTTTCTAAGTTGCCTCCTAGTTTCCCTGCATTAAGAGTTGCAAACCTATTAAGCTTGCAGCATCAAATAGATATAGATACCTATGCCGAGCAAATTTTGGAGCTTGCCCAAGTAATTATTCTGCGACTATTAGGAGGACGTTCCTACTGGGCTTATGGGTTAGAAGTAGTGCGGGAAATTGTCCAACGTCATGGTACAACCCTAATTGTAATACCAGGGGATGATGCTTTAGATCCCGATTTAATATCTCACTCTACTCTACCTTTGAATACTGTTAATAAAATATGGCGCTATTTCCTTGAAGGTGGCGTAGAAAATATTGTTAACGCTCTCAAATTTATTGCCGATACTTGCCAATTTAGTTCATTTAATCCACCGCCTCCCCAGCCAGTTTACCGCGTTGGGTTATATGAATGGCAGGAAAATGGGGGAGATAGGGGAGAGACGGAGATAAGTTCCAAGCTCGAAATTCCAAGTTCCAGTCATCTCCCTTCCCCAACTCTTCCCAAAGTAGGTATTCTCTTCTATCGCGCCCATTATCTCGCGGGAAATACTAAAGTCATTGATGCTCTGTGCGAAGCATTGGCAAAGCGAAATTTAGAACCAGTGCCAGTTTTTGTTTCTTCGTTGCGTGAAACCGATGTTCAAGATGAGTTGAGCGAGTTTTTCCAACCCAAAGACTCTGAACAAATAGCTCTGCTATTGAATACAACCAGCTTTTCTCTAGCACGCTTAGAAACAGAAACACCCCAAATTGCCCTGTGGCAAAAATTGGATGTGCCTGTTTTACAGGCGATTCTCAGCAGTGGTTCGGTGCAACAGTGGCAGTCTACATTCCAAGGACTTTCACCCCGCGATATCGCCATGAATGTGGCGCTGCCAGAAGTCGATGGACGTATTATTAGCCGGGCTATATCTTTTAAGGCACTACAAAAACGCCATCCGCAGTTAGAAACGGATGTGGTTGTTTATGAACCTGTGCGCGATCGCATTGAATTTGTCGCTGATTTAGCAGCCAACTGGGTACGCCTGCGCTCCAAGCCACCCGAACAACGTCGCGTTGCTTTGATTTTAGCGAATTACCCCACCCGTGATGGACGCTTGGCTAACGGTGTAGGACTTGATACACCAGCAAGTTGTGTAGAAATCCTTAAGTCTTTACAGATGGAAGGATATCATGTGGAAAATATACTTAAGTCTAGTCATGAATTAATACATAATCTTCTTAGTGGAGTAACAAACGATCCAGAAGGTAAGGAATTACGTCAAGTGCGACAAAGTGTTTCTTGGCAAGAGTATCAGGAGTATTTTGCTTCTTTACCGGAAGTTGTGCAGCAGAGTATCTGTGAGCGGTGGGAAATAGCTTGTGAAGACGCAGAGACAATCAGACGCGGGGACGCGGAGAGAAAACAGTTCCCCGTGTCCCCGTGTCCCCGTGTCCCCGTGTCCTCTTTATTCCCCATTCCCGGTATTCAACTCGGCAACATCTTTGTGGGAATTCAGCCGGCGCGTGGGTATGATGTCGATCCCAGTTTGAATTATCATGCACCGGATTTGGAACCAACTCACGCTTATTTAGCTTTTTATTATTGGGTGAGAGAATATTTTGGTGCGGATGCGGTAGTTCATGTGGGGAAGCATGGAAATTTGGAATGGTTACCAGGTAAAAGTGTGGCGTTATCTGGTGATTGTTATCCAGAAGTTGCTTTGGGAGCGCTTCCTCATTTGTACCCGTTTATTGTCAACGATCCTGGTGAGGGTTCGCAAGCCAAACGTCGCGCTCAAGCTGTAATTGTGGATCACCTGACGCCACCACTAACGCGAGCAGAACTATACGGTGGTTTGCAACAGTTGGAAAATTTAATTGATGAGTATTATGAAGCAGAAAGTTTAAATCCGGAACGTTTGCCTGCAATTTGCGATCGCATCCAGGAACTAGTTATCAAAGAAAATCTTCATCTCGATTTAAAAGTGGCTAATAGTTCATCACTAATGGCTAATAGCCAAGAACAATTAACAATTAGCAATCAACCATTAGCCATTAACAACATTGATGGTTATCTTTGCGAGTTAAAAGAAGCTCAGATCCGCGATGGTTTGCATATTTTTGGGCAATGTCCAACTGGAAGACAACTGCGGGATTTAATTGTCGCGATCGCTCGTCATCCCAATCGCCATCAAATCGGATTCACCCGTGCTCTAGCTCAAGATTTAGGCTTAGATTTCGATCCTCTCACAGCAGATTTCAGCACAGAATTATCAGCAATTAGCCAGCAAGTTTTACTCGCAAAATATCAACGCACCTGTCGTACCGTCGGTGACGCGGTTGAAGTTTTAGAAGCACACGCCGCAGAACTCATAGAAAATCTATTATCTCCCACTTCAGGGCGCTCCCAAGGCACTGCCCCTACCCCCCCCCTCTCTTCCGCCCTCGACTGGATACGCTTGCGTCTAATTCCTTCGCTGCAACAAACTCACCAAGAAATCACCCACTTATTGCGCGGGCTGGATGGTAAATATGTTCCTAGCGCTCCTGCTGGCGCACCGACGCGGGGACGTCCGGAAGTTTTACCAACGGGTAAAAATTTTTATTCAGTAGATATTCGTGCTATTCCGACAGAAATAGCCTGGGATATTGGCAGGAAAGCTGCTGAAACTCTGATTGAGGTTTATACCCAAGCAAATGGAGAGTATCCAAAAACACTTGCGTTATCAGTGTGGGGAACTGCTACAATGCGGACTGGAGGTGATGACATTGCCGAAGCACTAGCTTTAATAGGTGTACAGCCTGTTTGGGATGGTGCCGCACGACGAGTAGTAGATTTTGAAATTTTGCCACTTTCAGTATTAGGACGTCCCCGCGTAGACGTTACTTTGCGAATTTCTGGTTTTTTCCGGGATGCTTTTCCCAATTTGATTGATTTATTTAATCAAGCAGTGGCAGCAGTAGCAGCATTAGATGAACCACCAGAACAAAACCCTTTAGCAGCACAAATTCAAAAAGAAACAGAATTTTGGACAACACAGGGTTTGAGTCAACAACAAGCCCAAGCGCGATCGCACTACCGCATCTTTGGTTCTAAACCAGGTGCTTACGGTGCTGGGCTACAAGGCTTAATTGAATCGCAAAATTGGACAGATGAGGAGGATTTAGCACGTGCTTACATTAACTGGAGTTGCTATGCTTACACATCAATAGGAGGAGGAGAAGGAATATCATCTCCAGAAGCATTCGAGAGGCGATTGCAGCAAATGCAAATAGTACTGCACAATCAAGACAATCGTGAACACGATTTACTCGATTCGGATGATTATTACCAATTTCAAGGTGGATTAACCGCAGCAATACGTTCTTTACAAGGGAAGAATCCCCAAACTTATTTTGGCGATCATTCTATTCCTGCCAAACCGCGAGTTCGTCAACTAAAAGAAGAAATTGCTAGGGTATATCGTTCTCGTGTCGTCAATCCCAAATGGATAGCTGGAGTCATGCGCCACGGTTACAAAGGTGCATTTGAAATGGCGGCAACAGTAGATTATTTATTTGCCTACGATGCGACAGCTAAATGTGTAGAAGACTATATGTATGAAGGAATAGCCCAAGCTTACTTGTTTGATCCTACTGTCAGTGAATTCATCCAGAGTAAAAACCCCTACGCTCTGCGTGATATTGCTGAAAGATTACTGGAAGCATTTAAACGCGGCTTCTGGCAGGATGTCAGTATACAAACTTTGGAAAATTTGAGAAACTTAATTCATCAAGCTGAAGCAGTTATCGAACAAAAATCCGTGGTGTAGGAAACATCATATGGACAATCTTGCATATTTGTACGTAGCTTCTGCCTACGAAGAACCCTTACAGAATGAATTGATTAATTTCAATTCTTTGTTAAAGAGCGCACCAGCGCCTGACTGGAGACGACTCTCTGGTAAGGCTTGGAAGTATATGCTGCCCTTGCTCGTTACCCTGTCTACTCTCAGTGCTGTCACTAGTGTTTTAGCATTAGAAAGAGGAGATCAAGGCCCTTCTGTCCGCTCTTTGCAACAAAGACTAAAGAATGCAGGCTTTTATCAAGCTTCAATTACACAAGTCTACGACTTTGATACCGAAGCTGCTGTCCGTAGTTTCCAAAAAGCAGCTGGTTTGCAAGTAAATGGTATCGCTGGATCAACAACTTTACAAAAATTAGAGAACTGGCAGAAAGGTACGGTTAAAGCCCAAAGCAAAAAAACTAGTACTGCAAGTACTCAAATTAAAAAAGTTAATAATACCAATACCCAAAGCAAAAAAACCAGCACTGTAAAAACCCAAAGCCAAGTTGCCAGAACTGTAAGCAACAAAGCTCAAACAGTAAATACTCTGAATGCTTCTACTAACAATAAGCGTCGTAGCCCCAATTTATTACAAAAAGGCGACGAAGGTGAACAAGTTAGGATTTTGCAAGAACGTTTGCGAATAGCGGGTTTTTATTTTGGTCAATCTACTGGTATATTTGGCCCAATTACAGAAGAAGCTGTCAAAAGATTTCAAGTAGCTTACAGATTAGATGTTGATGGTGTTGTAGGACCTAATACTCTCCGCAAATTGCCCCCATTGGGTGTTGGTGGCACACAAGAAGTTGCCAAACCAGTTAAACAAAGAGATAATCTCAGCCAAGGCGATCGCGGTGAGCCAGTTAGAGTTCTTCAAGAACAGTTAATCCAAGCCGGTTATTTGCAGGGAGAGCCAAATGGCTACTACGGGCCTTATACTGCGGATGCAGTCAGGCGTTTTCAAGCTGATAATTTCCTGGCAGTAAGTGGTATTGCAGGGCCAACTACCAGAGCCAAATTACATAATACCGTCAAGACTGCTGCTAAGAGTGAATTTGAAGTTTTGGAAATCCAAAGACGACTGCGCGATCGCGGCTTTTATAAAGGCGTTCTCAATGGCGTCATGGGAGATGAAACCAAGCGAGCCATTAAACTAGCTCAAGAGTTTTATGGTATTAGCTTGAGTGATGTTAGAAGCGGACGCTTCTAACACCTACACTCTCTGTTGGTAACAGTGCTTAACAGCTTGCCTACCTCCATTCGCCGTTAGTTTTAAACTGCTCAAAAACTGCCTATAAATCTATATCAGCATTTGCCCCAATCATCTTAACTTAAGTGTTACACAGGCATCAAAGACCGTTGGCACTTCGGACAGATAGCATGAATTGATAGTTGGCAATCAAGCAGGTGATAACCCTCTTTTTGAGCAGTTTTCGCACCAATTTTTAAAATGGAGTCGTTTTTGAACTCGATGGTAGTATTACACCTGATACAAATCAGGTGATGGTGATGATGGGGGTAAGGCTGATTTAATTCATAATGTTTATGACCTTCTCCCAACTCTAATTCCCGCAAAATCCCCATCCGTGCCATCAACTTCAAAGTTCGATAAATAGTTGACAGACTAATTCCTTCTCCTTTGGTTTCTAGTCGATGATACAAATCCTCTGCACTGAGATGTTCTCCTTGCGGAAGATCCTGAAAAATGTGTAGAATTGTTTCTCGCTGGGGAGTTAAACGCCAGCCTCGTTCGTTCAATTCTGCCTTAAGTGAAGTAGCGCTGTAAACCGTCATACAAGTTTTTCTCAACAAACCCTGTCAGCTGAGAATATAGCAAAAGTTTAGACCAATTTGCAACAAAGAATGCTTATTGCAATTATTTACTAAAAATGATGGTAAAAGCTATTGAAGCTCGATTAACAATAGATTAAAATGCGATCCCCGTACTCAAAATATCTTGAGAGATAACAACTTTTAGTTTATATGGACTTAAATGCAAATAATTTGCTGTAGAGCGATGAGAGACTTTGGGAACGGGGATGGGACAAATCTATCAATAATGATTTGTCCATAGTCAACAGTAGATAAATGAGAGTTTGTTCACTGTTGACTATTGACAACTGAGCATTGACCATTTGTCAACTAAGGGATTCCAAATAGTCGCGAATCAGATTACGGCGCTTGGGTTGGCGCAACTTCTGTAGTGCTTTTGATTCAATTTGACGAACTCGTTCCCTGGATAAGTCAAGAGCGCGTCCAATTTCCGCTAGCGAGTAAGGATGTCCATCTGCCAAGCCAAACCGCATCAAAATTACATCCCGTTCGCGACTGGTTAAATCTGCCAAAAGGTGCTGTAAATCTTTTTGTAAAGATTCTCGCATTAACATATCCTCTGGCGTCACACCATCAGTTTCGAGCAATTCGCCCAATTCTGTGTCCTTATCCTTACCAACTTTGGTTTCTAAAGAAACAGAGCGGGGAACTCTTAACAAAACTTCTCGCACCTGAGCAGGTGTCATTTCTAATTCTTGTGCCAAGTCTTCCAGAGTTGGAGTGCGACCTTTTTCTTGAGCGATTTTACGTTGAGCTTTTTTAATTTTGTTTAACTTTTCTGTAATGTGAACCGGCAGACGAATTGTGCGGCTAGAAGTAGCGATCGCCCGCGTGATACCTTGACGAATCCACCAATAAGCATAAGTGCTGAAGCGATATCCCTTAGTGGGATCAAATTTTTCCACAGCTCGCTCCAAGCCCAAAGTGCCTTCTTGGACTAAATCTAATAATTCCAAACCACGATTTTGATACTTCTTAGCAACTGATACCACCAGGCGGAGATTGGCTTTAATCATGTGTTCTTTAGACTGGAGTCCGTCACTTTGAATTTTCTCCAGTTCCTCCACAGTCAACTTAGCCACTTCAGCCCAGCGACGTTTTCCCTGTCCTAAAGTTTGCTTGAGCTCGAACACGTCCACACCAGCAGCACGAGCCCACCGTTCTATAGAAGGACGATGTCCCAGTTCCGATGCCAAACGCTCCTGAATTTCAATGATGCGCAGATACGGTGCAACTATTTCATCTCCCTGCTTGGCAGCATTAGACAAAACTATCCGCAACCGCAAGTAGCGCTGGACTTTTTGAGCTTCTGAAACTTCTTCATCCCGTCCTAACAGTCTAACCCGACCAATTTCCTGAAGATATAGACGTACCAAGTCTGTGCTGCGACGGTTAACGCTAGGAGCGAAACTAGCCGGATCGGTAGAAACCATCTCCAACTCTTCCAGATCGTCTAGCGGCAGTTCACTCTCATCAATTGTGATATCTGAGTCAAACATCTGGGGTGACTGTTGGGTTTCGTAGGCGGCGTCTGCGTAAAAAGATGTTGCTGGCATAAGGATCGTCTCAATGACTCCAGGTAACAATAGATTGCGGTTAGCTAATCAACTGTTGCTATTGTTCCCGTGATTTACGAAGAACTAACATTGTTTTGAGTAACCTTGAGGTTTTTTTTCAAAAAACCAAACAGGTATTATTTATTACATTCAACAAAAGTGTCTGCTATGGCTTTCATCCGAGTTGAAGTAAAACGGTTCAAAGACCTAGCTAGACTTAAAATTATTAATTTTTTAGTTAATGTTTAAACCTCAATTGCTCATATTTGTTAATTTTTAAACCTCGTATAAATACACATCAGTAAGACACTTGTTTTTCACAAGCATAGTCATATCTACATAGTTATGTGAGTAATTTCCTGAAGGTTTGAACAATTTTTCGTCAGGGTTTCTTGGGAATTGATAGTAGTTAGTTGCTAGGAGATAGTGGATAGTGATTAAGGGAAAATAACCAAAAAATAGTTACTGTACGGGGAATTAACTAAGATTTCAGTCAAATGACTAAAACATTTATGTCGATTCACCTGAAAACTACTAGCAATTTACTAGTGATATTCCGGCTTGATGTCTCGCAGCATTAGTTCTTCAAGCGCTTGTCGGGGAGTAACTTCACCCTGAAGTAAACGATAAACCTGCTCGGTAATTGGCGTGGAAATGTTTTGCTGCTTGGATCGCTGCATTAATACTTTAGTCGTATTGATGCCCTCAGCTGTTCCTTGCAAATGAGCAAGAATTTCTGCCAAAGTTTTACCACAGGCTAGTTGATAACCAACTTGATAATTGCGACTCAAAGGACTGTTACAAGTAGCAAGCAAATCGCCTAAACCAGACAAACCGTAAAATGTTTCCTTTTTTCCACCCCAATGCACACCAATACGAACCATTTCTGTTAAACCACGGGTAACTAAAGCAGCTTTGGCATTAGTTCCCAACTGCAAACCATCACACACACCCGCAGCGATCGCAATCACATTCTTCAGTGTTCCCCCTAGTTCTACTCCTAAGGTGTCCGTATTGGTATAAACCCGGAAACGATGAGAGGAAAATACTAGCTGCACATCCTCAGCAGCACTGATAACGCTGCTGGCAACTACCGTTGCAGCTGGTAATTCCTGTTGAATTTCGGCAGATAAATTCGGCCCGGAAAGCACCACTATTGGATGATGGGGAAAAGCTTCTTGCCAAATTTGTGAAGGCGTGCAGGTGGTTTGAGGATCTAAACCTTTCGTTGCCGTGACAAAAATTATTTCTGGAGAAAGGGATAAAGACTTCAGCCCAGAAACAACATCTCTTACACCCTTCATCGAAACTGCTGAAAGGATTATATCAGCACCCTCTAATACCTCCGCCAAAGTTTTGGAACCCCGACGCGACCAAACATGGACTTTGTGACCATTCGTTGATGCCAAAGTTGCCAAAGCACTTCCCCAAGCACCCGTACCCAGAATTACTACTGATTTGGAATTAGTCATTGGTCATTGGCCGTTGGTCATTACTCATTGGTTAGTAGGGGCGGGTTTATTTTAGATATTTCGTTATTTTGAGAGATTACTAATAAAACCCGTCCGTACAGTGGTTAGTAGTAAAAATAATCTCCCACTCGCCCACTCTCCGCGTCTCCGCGTCCCTTCGTCCCCACGTCTCTCACTCTCCTTGTCCTCTTCTACGGGGGTAACGTGCCATCAATTCTCTGACTTGTTCTGCATGATAGGAGCTTCTAGTCAATGGAGAAGAAACAACTTGTAAAAACCCCAATTCTTCGCCAAATGCTTTCCAGGCAGCAAATTGATCTGGGTGGATAAATCCATCTACTTTCAAATGTTTTTGGCTGGGTTGGAGGTATTGCCCAATCGTTAAAATATCACAATCCACCGATCGCAAATTTCTCATGACTTGGCGAATTTCTTCATCGCTTTCGCCGAGTCCCACCATAATTCCGGATTTTGTATAAATCCACGGTGCCAGTTGGCGGGAACGCTCCAGTAATTCCAACGTGCGATCATAATTACCTTGGGGACGCACGCGGCGATACAAGCGCGGAACCGTTTCTGTGTTGTGGTTGAGAACTTCTGGCTGTGCTTGCAAAATTAACTCCAGCGCTTCCCAATTACCGCACAGATCGGGAATTAATACTTCAATGGTAGTGTTGGGTGAAATGGCGCGAATTCCTTCAATACAATCAACAAACTGGGATGCACCTCCATCCGGCAAATCATCACGGTTTACAGAAGTGATGACCACATGATTTAGCTTCATGCGGCGTACTGCTTCCGCCAGTCGTGCAGGTTCCGTCGGGTCTAGGGGTTTGGGTTTTTTCTCAAAATCTATATCGCAGTAAGGACAAGCACGCGTACAAGCTGGCCCCATAATCAAAAATGTCGCCGTACCAGCATTGAAGCACTCACCAATATTCGGACAGGACGCTTCCTCGCACACCGTATTCAGGGCTAAATCCCGCAAAATCTCCTTAACATTACCCACACGCTCCCATTGAGGCGCTTTTACCCGCAACCAGTCTGGCTTTACAGTCACAATTTGCCTTCACCACTTAAAGTTAGTTATCAAAGTTAATGGTAGCAAGTTCCGACAAAAGCGGAGCTGAAGTGTGAAGTATGAAATATGAAGTGTGAAATAATCTTCTGTTTCCTGTCCTCTATCCCCTAATTTGTAATTTCCCCAAGCTTATGATACTCTCTATTTATATTGGCATTACTGTGCCGGGATGTAGCGCAGCTTGGTAGCGCACTTCGTTCGGGACGAAGGGGCCGCTGGTTCGAATCCAGTCATCCCGATTTTTTGTACATTCGCAAATTATATGTCGCATTTCGCAAATTAATGTCGTTTTTTTGCACATTAGTGTCGGTTTGACTGTTTTTTAGAGTCAATCTAATTATAATGAGTTCTCGCAAATTAATGTCGCGACAGTGATGTGGTGGAGTTGATTCTACTACACTTGTAGAATATGCTAAAAAGTTCAGAATATTCCCGAACGAAGTGCGCCTTTCAACCCTCCTTATTCAAACTAAATATTTTACATAGTAACAACAAAAATTTGCTTTCAACCCACCCCTAGCCGGAATGGTGGTTGAAACTTTAGAAGTCCTAAAGCAGTCAATTCTTTATCGCGCCTTTCAACCCACCCCTAGCCGGAATGGTGGTTGAAACTTGCATGGCACAGCTTTTTGGCTCAATGATGGATTCTTTCAACCCACCCCTAGCCGGAATGGTGGTTGAAACTTTAGTAGTTGCCATTGGTAAGCGCGAACAGGTTCTTTCAACCCACCCCTAGCCGGAATGGTGGTTGAAACCTTGCCGTCTAGACCCCTTGCAAATAAAGCTTTTCAGATACAAATTTGGCATATCCCTTAAAAAGCTTCTCTCGTCTCGCATCAAAAAACTAAATCAATTTACACACTAGTTTCTGAAATTAAGACATCACAAGGGTTTTAAAGTTTTGGCGGGACTCCAGGGATTTTGCCCCCGCTTTGACACGCCAAAAAAATATTTTGGAGGGTTCCCCCGACGAAGGGGGTGGTTCAGTAGCCACCACTGCGGTAACCCACACCGTTGAGAACAACGGCTACAGCTAAAAGCCTTACTCCTTATTGCTGGGAGCGCACCTATCCCATCTATAGAATTCTACAGATGGCAGCATCAGAAGCGGGCAGCTACCAGGGTCAGAAAGCATGACGATCTGACAACCGCCAAACTAACCCAGATTTTTCACAGTACATTGGCTCAAAAGAGCATGAACTGCGACGCTGTTATGACAATATTATATTTTCAAGGTTCGGATTAGTGAATTAAATTAAAGCGGCTTGACGTTCTTGGTATGCAAAGGTGGCTAAATCTCGCGCTTTTTCTTGTGGACTGCCTCTGATTGGCTGTGTACCAATTTCAGTAGAAATTCCAACTTTTGCACCTTGGGATTTAATAATCTCAATTAATCGGCCGTAACTCCAGCGATGAACGCTCATACGATATTCTTTGGCGTATTTTTGTTGGGCTTCCTTGTAACCAGGACATCTTTTCTCTGCTCTGGATTGGATTTCACTGCTGATTTGCTCACGCACATCACAGAGTTTTGGGATAACTATGCTGCCTGCTTGATAGGTTTTGGCGATCGCAATTATTGCATCTGCCAACAATCTATCAACGTATTGACCTAATTCAGATTCACCAAAGGAATTTGGCGCATTCCGTTTCTGGGCTTTGTGACGTTCATGAAATAGGCGTTGCTGTTGTTGTCGCTGGCGGTTGAGAAGGTTGTAGTTTTTACCCAGTAGTTGTTTGACACTGCGATAAGCTAGAACTTCATTTTTAACAACATCCACTACAGCTAGTGTTACTGGCTTTTCTAGACCAAAACTAACACCAACTAGGATTGAGGGTTGACCTTGATAATTAGGCTTGCTGGGACGAGGGAAAGGGTTATTAATCCGATCTACTGTTGATTGCTGTCGAGTTATAAAAGCTTGCTGTTGAACGTTGAGGTCATCTTTCTGTTTTGCCTTTGTTAAAGTTTCGGTTATTTTTGTGCTTTTCTCATCAACTACTTGTTGAGTTCCTTCAATAGTCCACATCCGAGTATCTAAAGCGCAGTAAAGATGTAGTTGATTAACTTTCCAAGGTTCACCTTTTTCTTCTCCTGGTGACCAAGCAAGCCTTCCTGAACGCAGAGTAAACAAACTGCTTGAGTATTGGTTTTTATGATTGCGTTTGAGTTCTTGATCTTCTAGGAAGCGTTTAAAGTAGTGCAAATGACGCTTATCACAGTAAATCTCAAAGGTTAGTTTTCCCAAGCCATTGAACCGAACAAAGAGACGACCTTTGTCATTTTTTAACCATGTCATATCTTCGTTAGATTCGTAAGCAACAGGAAAGGGGACAGCAGCATTTTTTCTTAAAAGTGCTGCTTGCCAAGCTTTTGCCTCATTTTCATTTTGGGGTACATTGGCTGTAGCAATTTCTAAAATCTTGAACCACTCTTCTCCTGTTACATCTCTACCTTTAGGTACACGACTTTGAAGCTGGTCTTTTAATCGCTGAATTTCTATTTCTTTTTTGCGTTTATATCTAGTAAATTCTTCTGGATCTTCGTCGAGTTCACTAATTTGACAGTTATTTTTCAGCAGATATGCGATCGCACAACGAGTAAGAGGGTTTTGTGTTTGTTCGTAAGTGTTTAAAAGAATTTGAAACAGTGAAGATTTTTGTAACTTTGCAGATTTTTTAGTTCTTTTGCTCTTTGTCTGGTTGTTATTATGCTTGGACTGGGGGGTAAATTTGATAAGAAGTTCAGTAGCTTTAGTACGAATTACATCTAGGCTTAATTGGCTTTCTTGTTCCAGTTCTTCATCACTTTTGAGGATTTTCAGCCAACGTTCTTTGCCTTCTATTTTGCGCTTTCTTCGTTTCTGTAAAGCGAACCAGGATTTATATACATAATCTACTAGAGCGATCACTGAGGTGTAAAAGCGTCCAGGTTGACCAGCAAAACGCTCTTGAGTTTTGAGGGAGTTAACAAGTGTTTTGAGGAATTCGGTAGGTATTTTGCCTTTTTCTAGCCAGGTTTCAAATTCTGGGTGTTTTCCTACCTGTGCTAATAATTCATTGATGAGTGGTGTATTTTTTTCAGCCATCAGTTCCCACAGTTGGCGGAGGGTGTCTTCTTCAGCAACCAAGCGACATTGAATTGTAATCACGCTCATGGTGTCCTCAGTTTTGTGGGTTCGGTAAAACTGACAGGGTTGTTAATTGTTTTTTTACTTCTTTAAGTATAGCGCAATGACGCAATAGCGCAATGACGCAAACGTTTTTTTACTAAGAGGCTGTGCAAAAATAAAAGCCGCAAGCTTTGGCTGCAAATTAGGATGGCAGAAGAAACTAGAGAGGTTAGGGGGAGGCTCCCTAAAGACTTAAAAATCGCGTTTGAAATCGCCTGTGCGCGTCTGGAAGTGACGCAAACTGCGGCTTTGGAGGAAGCAATTCGAGATTGGTTGCAAAAAAAAGAGTCCTCAGAAAAGCAGCAATAAGAAAATTGAGGGATGTGTTTGCGATCAGTTATGTTTGCTGTGACACACTCCTCTATTGAGTAAAGTCGGTGATTCTAATGCTGGTAGCTTAAGAGTTCGTAATAATTTCGGGATAAAGCTTATACTCTCTGCTATTCCCGTTATGATGCTCTCCAACAAAATCCTGAAAGGATTCAAAACTTAAACTTTTGCCCATAGCCTTTCCAATTAGCGTCAATAAATTGTTTGCCCGCATCTGAAAAAATCTTTCAAAGTCATCTTGCCGCAAACTTTTTGGAGATATAGCGTGCGATTGCAGTATTTCATCCAGTCTTTTAGCTGATGTACCAGAACGTTCAAACTCTTCTAAATAAACTGAAGGCGCTTTACTACCAATCTTCTTGTTTGTTTTGGCGCTTAAAGGTGTGCAGTTAATCAAGCAGTTATACTTTTTGGGATCAATGCCTTGCTTGCGACACCACGCCACAGGGAAAATGTAGTGCGAATCTATCTGTTCTTCAAAATAAATCACATCATTGATTTCTTCCCCAGTACACCAATCAATTGCCCCCTCACGTCGTAGTAAAGCAGCTAAACCCTGATATACTGCGCCGTAACGTTTTCTGACGCTAATCAACCTATCAAAAGAAAAATCCGCTTGCACAATGGTGAGTGGTAGTGAACCACCTGCTAACCATTCTGGTACTTCAATAACGTCTCTCCCAGCTCTTGCTTCATTGAAGCGTGTATATACTTCACCAAACATTCCACACCATAACCAGCGTTCCAGCATAGAACGTATATGAGAAGAACGGGAACGCTCACCCAAAATAGTAAAAATGGTGCTGAGGATGACTAATTGAATCGGGTAAGCCAAAGATATGCTGGCAAGCAGACGACGCACATGAGTAATGTTCTTAACGGCACAGTAACTCACGAATCGTGACTATTTCATAGCTATTATGAGTGATCGAGCGCCAATAGGTTAGGATTGTTTGTGATGCGATCACTATTCCTTCTTTAGATACCACTGCAAACAAAGTACTTAAAAGCTATCTGGCTTGAGCCTGCTATCGTTACTTGCTACCAGATCATCCTCTAAGAAGTCGTTCTCGTAGATTAAAGTTTCAATCAAATATAGTAACTGTAGTTTAAAGTGATACAAATCACAGGTGGGAAAATTAGCAGTAACTAAAATTATAATGTTATATTTTAGACTTAGGTAAATATAGGATTTTTCACCTTTAAGACAATAATGGTATTTGAACTTGGCATAGTCTAAACAAGGCTTATGCTTATTTATTTTATATTTCTTTAACGTTTAATAGCTAATTTTACGTATGTAAAGTTTGTGTAAAAAAGTACTTTTTTATATAAACTTCTTTAGATCTCTAATTTATAAGTGTAAAATTACACATAAATTAGGTAGCTTTTCATAAATATATACGTATTTGTCACTGTAAGCGATCGCTTCACAGGTGATTTTTCATGCAAAAAGTAGCTTCTCTGAGGTTGGTGTAGGGGTTTCAGCAGGGCAAAGGATTGTAGCGGATGAGTGTTGTTACTGGGCAAATTGTGCGGGTGCGATCGCGGCAGTATCTTGTAGAAGATGTAGTGGCTAAACCTTCTGTGAAGGAAGACACTTTAGTTTGCCTCTCATGTTTAGAAGATGATGCGTTAGGGGAACAGTTAGAAGTTCTTTGGGAAAGGGAAGTTGACGCGAAAATCATAGGTAAAACTTCCTGGGAATCTATAGTAAACCGAGGTTTTGACAATCCCCGTTTATTTTCGGCTTATCTCCACACTCTACGGTGGAACTGCGTTACCTCAACTGACCCGAAACTTTTTCAAGCACCCTACAGAGCAGGTATTGAAGTCAAAGCTTACCAACTTGAACCGCTACGTAAGGCTTTGTTAATGCCGAGAGTTGGTTTGTTTATCGCTGATGATGTTGGTTTGGGGAAAACCATTGAAGCAGGGCTGATTTTAAGAGAAATGTTGATGCGGCAAAAAGTTCGCCGTGTCGTGATTTCCTGTCCGCCGTCAGTTGTACGGCAATGGCAAGAAGAAATGGAAAGCCGCTTCGGGCTAACTTTTGTGATTTTTGACCGTGAGTTTGTAGCTAGTCGTCGTCAAGAACGGGGTTATGGGATTAACCCTTGGACAACTCACAGCCGCTTCATTATTTCTCATGCTTTGTTACGCGATGAAACCTATGCTGCTCCTTTGCGTGATTGGTTAGGAGATTTTGCAGGCGGCTCAATGCTGATTCTTGATGAAGCACACAATGCCGCCCCAGCTAGTGGTGCAAAGTATGCTGTAGATTCTCAGTTAACACGCACTGTCCGCGATATAGCGCCCAGGTTTGAACATAAGCTGTTCCTTTCTGCTACTCCTCATAATGGTCATTCCAATAGTTTTGCAGCTTTATTAGAAATCCTCGATCCGCAACGGTTTTGTCGAGGTGTCCCTGTGCGCGATCGCAAGCTTCTGGACACAGTGATGGTACGGCGATTAAAGCAAGATTTACGGGAGATTGGCGAAGAGTTTCCTGAACGACGCGTAATTCCTATCGTCATAGATAATCTTCCAGAAGATGCACCCGAATTGAAACTGTCGCGGTTGCTGCAAGAATATCGCAGTCTGCGGGAAGAACGGCTGAAGGAAGCATCGAAGTCAACCCAAAATGCGGCGATGCTGGTAATCACTTCGCTGCAAAAGCGTCTATTGTCTTCCATCGAAGCTTTTGCACGAACTTTGAAAGTTCATCGTGCGGCGATTGAAAAGCAAGCTGCTAACCCTTCGGCTTCGCTCAGGGCTAGCCGTTCTGGAAACGCCATCGAAAATTTACCTTTGCTGTTAGAACCCCCTGGTGCTGACGATGAACGCGCGGAACTAGCAGAAGAAGAAGTACAAGCAGAAGAAGATACTCAGGTAACGGTTGCTACTGGACAGGCTGCAAGCTTTGGGTTAAGCAGTAGGGAATTGGAAATCTTAGAAGAGATGACCGATGTAGCAAACAAAGCTAGATATCAAGCAGACCCACGAGTTGAAAAATTAGTGGCATCGATTAAACAAAATATCTGCCCTGATTTGGGTAAAACTAATGCTGCTTGGTTAGAGAAGCGAGCCATTATATTTACGGAATACACAGATACTAAACGCTACCTACAGCAAAAACTCCAAGAAGCGATCGCAGGCTCAGACAGAGAACGCGATCGCATCGATGTGTTTCATGGTGGCATTGGTGAAGAACGCCGGGAAGCCATTAAAAATGCTTTTAACTCCGACCCATCGCGTCACCCTCTCCGCATTCTCATAGCCACGGATGCAGCGCGGGAAGGGGTAAACCTGCAAAACAATTGCGCTGACTTATTCCATTTTGATGTGCCTTGGAACCCGTCGAGAATGGAACAGCGCAACGGTCGTATTGACAGGAAATTACAGCGATCGCCTGTTGTTCACTGCTACTACTTTGTTTTAGCGCAACGGACAGAGGACAAAGTATTGAAAGTGCTGGTGAAGAAGACCGAAACAATTCAAAGGGAATTGGGGACGCTTTCGCCAGTTGTGCAGAAGAATTTATCGCGGTTGCTGGAAGGTGGTATTCGCCACAATCAGGTAAATAGTATAACTGCATCCATCGAACAAGCTGATTTACCTAACTTATCAATCATTAACGAGGAACTCGAAGAAAATCGACTGCGGAAGGAAGAATTAACCAAGGAATTATCTCAGTTGCAAGAGATGTTGAAAACCTCGCGGGATTGGTTGGGACTGAGTGATGAACACTTCCGCAATGCTATTTCCGCCTCTTTGGAAATTCTCGGTGCAACTCCTCTGGCCCCAGTTGATAGTCAAGAAGCTTGTCAAGATTCGGCTACTGCACGCTGGACGCTTCCACCCCTTGACCAACGCGCAGACCCGACGTGGGCGAATACTCTTGATACCTTAAGACCGCCACGCAAGAAAGGACAAAAGCCTTGGGAATGGCGAAGGGAAGCAGCGATTCGTCCAGTGGTATTTCGTGACCCTGGTTCATTGGATGGGGATGTAGTTCACCTGCATTTAGAACATCGGGTTGTACAGCGTCTTTTAGGGAGATTTTTAGCGCAAGGGTTTTTACATGATGAATTAACTCGCGCTTGCGTTTGTCTAACTGATGACCCAATTCCTAAAGTTCTCGCCTTGGGACGGTTATCGGTTTACGGACAGGGTGCGTCACGGCTGCATGACGAAGTAATTGCGATCGCGGCGGAATGGTCAGACCCAGCCGCTAGGGGACGCAAGAAACTACAACCGTTAAACGAAGGGGAGAAAGACAACGTACTGGCTTTATTGGAAGATTCTTTAGCTTCCCCTCGTTTGCAAAAAGCATCTCAGACGGTTAAAGAACTGCTGAAACAGAATGCTACTCAAGATATTGCTGATTTGATTCCCCATTTAGAACGTCGTGCCAATATTTTGGCTCAAAGGGCTGAGAAAAAGTTAACCGAACGGGGCAAAAAAGAAGCTGTGGAGATGAAAAAAATTCTCGAACAGCAGCAGCAGCGTATTAGCCAACGTAAGCAGGAAATTGAAGATACCAAAGCTATCCAGCTATCGATTCCGTTTGCAGAGTTCCCAGCCGAGGAAAAACGGCAGTTAGAAGCAGACCGCCGCCATTGGGAAAAGCGATTGAAAGCACTGGCTGAAGAGATTAATTCAGAACCTGTCCGAATTGAAGCTTCCTACGAAGTGCGGGCGGTGCGAGTTGAACCTGTGGGATTGATTTATTTGTGGCCAGTTTCGGGTTGACAAGCATCATACCTACAAAAATGGGAACACTAACAACGACCCTAACAAATGAGGCGGTCGTGGTTAAGGATAGGGAAATTCAAGCGCATAAGGAATGGTTGGGCTTCCTTCAGCCAGTGGGGTTGGTAGTATCGCCAACGGCGTTAAATAATGCCCAAATGTCGGTAAATCGCAACGTTGTTGAGTTACAGCAACGGTTAAGCGAAATAGTCAGCCGAGATTCTTCCGATGACGGCAGCAACAACACCTGCGTAATTTCTGACTTTCCCACCTTCACAGTTGAAATTCTGGGTTGGCAACCGACAGATTTAGTCGAGAGTCCAGAGGATTTGGCGGTATCGCTACCAGAATACGGTGAAACCTTACAACCAACCTATGCCGTACCTGACCCGGATAATGGTGGTTGGTTGATGCTGGTACAGGTCATTTCCCCTGGTACTGACCTTGATAGAGTCAGCGAGAATATCAAATCTACAGGATGGCACGCCAGCCCCCAGGCGAAGTTTGAGCGACTGTTGCGGGAGAAAGAAATTCCTGTAGGTATTTTGTGTAATGGTACAGAATTACGTTTGGTATATGCCCCACGCGGTGAATCTTCTGGACACCTGACCTTTCCGGTACAGGCGATGTGCGAAGTATCGGGACGGTTGATTTTGGGTGCAATGCAGATGTTGTTGGAAGAACAGCGAGTGTTCAATGCGCCAACAGACCGCCGTTTAGTAGCCTTGCTGCAAAATAGCCGCAAGTACCAAAACGAAGTTTCTACCAAGTTATCAGAACAGGTACTTGATGCACTGTGGGAATTACTGCGGGGTTTTCAAGCTGCGAATGACCATGCTAAAGGAATCTTGCTTGATGACATTGCCCAAAACGACCCCCAACATATCTACGGTGGATTAATTACAGTTTTGCTGCGGTTGGTGTTTCTGCTGTATGCGGAAGATGAGGGTTTAATGCCGCAAGGTTCGATTTACACGCGCAACTATTCGGTAACTGGACTTTATGAGAGATTGCGCGAGGATGCAGGTATTTATCCTGACACAATGGAACAGCGTTATGGTGCTTGGGCGTGGTTACTCAGTCTTTTTCGCTTAGTTTACGATGGCGGCTGTCATGCTGACTTATATTTGCCAGCACGTCACGGACAGCTTTTTGACCCGGATGAGTACGCATTTTTAGAAGGTCGTTCTCGCCATACTACCTATAAAGAATGGGAGTTGATTGAACCGCCACGCATTTCTGATGGAGTCATTCACAAAGTATTGCAAGGTTTACTCGTTCTTGATGGTGAACGTTTGTCATACCGTTCTCTAGATGTGGAACAAATTGGGTCAGTGTACTCCGCGATAATGGGCTATGAGGTCAATAATGCTACTTCAAAATCAATTGGTGTATGGAGTAAACCCAAGGGTGCGAAAACCTCTGTAACTGTCGTTGTTAGCGTCGATGAGGTTTTAAACACCAAAGCCAATGACAGAGCGAAATATTTAAAAGAAGTTGCAGGTTGTGAAATTTCTGGTAAATCACTGACTGAGCTAAAGCAAGCGAAAACCACCGAGGATTTAATTGCAGCTTTAGGACGGAAGATATCGCCGCAAACACCCGCTTTACTGGCTACTGGTTCATTGTACTTGCAACCAGGGGAAGAACCGCGACGCAGTGGTACTCATTATACGCCCCGTGCGTTGACAGAACCGATTGTTAAAGAAACCCTCAGACCTGTATTAGAAGCGTTGGGCGAACGTCCTACACCAGAGCAAATTTTAGCTTTGAAGGTCTGCGATTTAGCCGTAGGATCAGCCGCGTTCTTGGTAGAAACTTGTCGTCAGTTGGCAGAAAAATTGGTGGAAGCTTGGAATCAGCATGGCATGATTTCCGAGGTTCCATCGGATGAAGAACCATTACTGTATGCGCGGCGTTTGGTGGCGCAGCGTTGTTTGTATGGTGTAGATAAAAACCCCTTTGCGGTGAATTTGGCGAAGTTATCTTTGTGGTTGGTAACTTTAGCAAAAAAGCATCCTTTTACATTTTTAGATCATGCTTTGAAATGCGGTGATTCATTGGTAGGTTTAACCCGTGACCAACTTGTTAAGTTTAACTGGGAAAAAGATACTACCTATGATGATAAAGAATTACCTTTATTTAATGAACAGATAAAAAAAGTTAAATTTAACCGTGATGAAATTCAAAGTTTAGGTGACGATAATTACGATACGAAGCGTGCTTTTTATCAAGCAACGGAGGAATTATTACATGATGCTCGTCTTAAAGGTGATTTAGTGATTGCTTCTTTCTTTGCTGCGGAGAAAGATAAAGCTAGGAAAGAGGAGAGAGATGGATTATTTCAGAAGTATTTTAAATGGCGGCGAAATCCAGATGAGAGTGCAGAGGCTTTAAGTATTAGTAAACAATTACGCCAAGCAGATAAATCTGTGAAGCCGTTTAATTGGGAGATTGAATTTCCAGAGGTATTTGATAGAGAAAATCCAGGGTTTGATGCAATTATAGGTAATCCACCATTTGCGGGTAAGAATACAGCAATAAATGCCCATGCGGATGGATATATGGATTGGTTGAAAGTGGTTAACCCAGAATCACATGGTAATTCTGATTTAGTCGCTCACTTTTACCGCAGGGCATTTGCACTTTTACGAAAATCCGGTTGTTTTGGTTTGATTGCTACAAATACTATTGCTCAAGGTGACACTCGTAGCACTGGATTGAGATATATCTGTGAGAATGGCGGTACTATTTACAATGCTCAAAAGCGGTTAAAGTGGCCAGGTTTAGCCGCCGTTGTTGTGAGTGTGGTTCATGTTATTAAACAAGAACATACAAAAATTAAACAAGAAAGCCAGGGAATCAATTCCCCGTCTCAAAGCGGAAATCCTCTGAAGAGGATTGATGAAAATATTGGTGAAAATTCTAGTCAGTTTCAACCGACTTCTGCTATTAGACCGGAAATTGATTTCCGGGCGGGTGTGGATGCTAATCAAAATAATAAACTTTTACAACCAATGCTCGACGGCAAAAAAGTTGATTTCATCTCAGCATTTTTATTTAAGTCTGGTGGTAATAACAACCCTGCTGTATTGTTAGCGAATGCTGATAAAAGTTTTCAAGGTAGCATCGTGTTGGGTATGGGTTTTACATTTGATGATTCCAACCCAGACGCTACATCTATTGCAGAAATGCACCGTTTGATTGAGGAAAACCCTAAAAATCAAGAGCGAATTTTTCCTTATATCGGTGGGGAAGAGGTTAACTCTAGTCCGACTCATGAACATCATCGGTATGTGATTAACTTTTTTGATATGAGCGAAGATGAAGCATGGGAATATCCTAATTTGATGCAGCTCGTTAAGGAAAAAGTTAAGCCTGAACGGGATACACAAAAAAGAGATGCTCTCCGTATTAGATGGTGGCAATATGCAGAGAAACGACCTGGTTTAGTGAAAGCGATCGCATCTCTCGAACGTGTGTTAGTTATTTCTCGTGTTGGTCAACATGGTTCATTTACATTTTTACCTTCTAACATTGTTTTTTCTGAAGGTTTAGTAGTGTTTGCAGACCAACGATATTCATTCTTAGGTATACTTCAATCTCGCATTCACGAAATTTGGGCAAGATTTTTAGGTTCATCCATGAAAGATGACCTCCGCTATACTCCCTCCGATTGTTTTGAAACCTTCCCCTTCCACGAAAATTGGGAAACAAACCCCACCCTAGAAGCCATAGGCAAAGAATACTACGAATACCGCGCCGCCTTAATGGTTCGCAACAACCAAGGACTCACCGACACCTACAACCGCTTCCACGACCCCGACGAATACGACCCCGAAATCCTCAAACTCCGCGAACTCCACACCGCAATGGATAAAGCCGTCCTTGACGCTTACGGCTGGTCAGATATCCCCACCGACTGCGATTTTATTCTCGACTACGTAGACGCGGAAGCGGCTTCCCGAAGGGTAGAGGAAGAAGACACAGAAAACAGCAGTGGACGACAAAAGAAAAAACCCTGGCGTTATCGTTGGCGCGAAGAAATTCATGATGAAGTTTTAGCACGCTTGCTTGATTTAAATCAAAAACGCGCCGAAGCAGAAATTCTAGGCGGTAAGGCTGCGAATAAGAGTAAGGGGAAAGGAGTACAGGCTAAAAGAAAGCGTAAAAATGAACATGAACGGGTAACTATTCCAGGGATGAAGGTAGATTAATTTACAGTATTTTGCATTTATAAAAAATAGCGATCGCATTTTCTAATATGGGGTGATGTCTTTATCCCGAATATCCCAACTATCCCGACAAACCGACAGACAGACAGAGATTTATAATCTCTGTCTAATAACGGAAGTCCTCTTTAAGAGGACTAAATTACTAAATTTTATCTTGGCGGTTGAGATAGTCATCTTCAGACGACTTCAGCTTTCAGACAGGGATTTATAATCCTGGCTGGCTGGGTGATTAATTAATGGGTCAATGATTGATTTACTGAATAATTAGCTCTATAGCTATTTTTATAAATATTTCTGAGATAGTTGATAAGCTTTATATAAAAGTGGGCATTTTAAGAAATATAGATGTCTATTAAAATAATCTATGACCTTGTGGCGGCTATATTATCATTTGGTATGGACAACAAAAAATCGTCAACCACTCATCACATCAAATAAAGAACAGCACCTTTATAATTATATTCTTGGCAAGGCACAAGTATTAAATTGTCAAATTCATGCAATTGACGGTATTGAAGACCACATTCATGTTGTTGTTACTATTCCACCAAGTTTGGCAGTTTCGGAATTTGTCAAGAAAATCAAAGGAAGTAGTTCTCATCATCTAAATCATAGTCCTAATGCTTCATCTGATAAATTCGCTTGGCAAGAAGGATATGGTGTTTTTTCTCTAGGCTATAAGCAGCTTAAAGATGTAGTTATCTATGTACAAAATCAAAAAATTCATCATTCTCAACTAACGACACATCCTTATTTAGAGCCAAAGAACACCGAGAACTAAATTATCAAATTTATTGGGTATATATAGGAATCATATTTGATTCATGAAAAAAATCAGTACACTTTTATTGATTCTTACCCTGTTCCCTACCTATCGCGCTTCGCGCACCACGTAAGTAGTTTCAATAATCAAGTCGGATTCCTATATGCGGTAGCAGAATTAAACAATATATCTATCTTAAAATATTCACAATTACAATCCATTTTTAATGGATTTTATCTAATAGACAGGGATTTTAAATCCCTGTCTGTCGCTCTGTCTAATTATCAATTGAATTTTGGAAAAAGGGGCTAACTTTTACTAATAACACTCTTAAATTTTTATGAGGAACTAATTTGTCATATTGCAAGCGACCAAGAATTATACCTGGATGCCTGCTTTGAGTCTGAGCAAATTCTTCGATACCTTTACGAGAAAAGACTTTTTTGCTCCTGATAATAAAATCCTTATATGGCTGAGGATGTATTAACCATTCAGCAGCTTTCTGATTCGCTTCTATTTCCTCTTCGTTCTCTTCTAAAGCGTCTAAATTGTCTAAGTAGCTGCCTTTATGGCCTAAAACTATATGTGCTAATTCATGCAGGAGAGTAAACCAAAATGAGTCAATTCGGTCATATCTTAGTGTCAGTGCAATAACTGGGTTACTCTCTAAATAAAAAGCTGCACCATCTAAATAGGTTTTACTCAAATGCGGGACAATTACAAAATGTACACCCAAATCTCCTAGTAATTTAGGAATTAGCACAATATTTTCTACTTTTTCGGCACAAGCAAGAATTTCTGGTATGGCATTTTCTAATTTTGTCCGGTCAAAGCTTCTAATTTTCTGTTGTTTAGCTAGATTCTCAACTCGTTTTACCCAAGCTATGCGAGAAATATCTTCTGGTATTCTATGTTCTGAACAACGAAAATTAACACTTAACTTAGGTATTTCATCTAAGGAGTGTATGGAGAAAAAATTGCATATTTGCTGTTCTAGACTATCAATAGAATCTGTTTTTTTTATCCACCCATTTTTGATTATTTCAGACATGGGAAGAATTGTATATAATTGACTTTTACGAGTTATACTTTGCTCCTTTTCCTCCTGCTTTTTTTCTTTTCCCGCTAGATGAAGCCGATATTTTGCTTCTAAGTTTGTCCAAAACTCAGCAGAAGTACCCAAAGCTTGCGACAATTCAATTGCGGTTTCTGGTGTAATTTGCTTGGTTCCCCGAATAATTTCGTTGATAGTTTGAACTGGACGACCAATAATTTCAGCTAAATCTTTTTGCGTCCAGCCACGCGCTTCTAATTCTCGACTTAAAATTTTTCCAGGTGTTGGTACTCTTGCTGGTGTTAAATTCTGGCTCATATTCTTGTCTCCCCTGCTGTATTGGTTAGTGGTAATCCTCAATATCGATAATGGTCAGGTAATTACCCTGTTCATCTTTATCCACTGTCAAAATCAAGCGCCACTGGTCATTTAAACGTAAGGAACGCTGTCCTGCTTTCCCTCGTTTTCCTTGGAGTTTCTCAAATCGCAATCCCTTTTGAGCATATAAGTCTCGTTCGTCTACAGCAGCATCAATAATCGCCATGACCTCAAAAAAGTCATCAACCACACCTGGGTATTTATGAGCATCTTTTTCTTCTGTATAAAGTGCTTCGAGTTTCTTTTTCTTAAAGATAAAACGCAAAGCTCCCCCCAAGTAAATGCAGTGGATTCTGCATTATATTATGATTCGATTCAGTCTTGGGGTGAATCACTGATATTTAAATTGTAAATCTTAATGAGACAAGAGTTTTAAGCTGTTTGTAAAAGTTTGTCAGATAATGATGAAATTTAATTAAAAGCTACTTTGTCAAGGGTTTTGGCGTTTTTATTTAATAGAACACTTTGCTTTGAGTCTAATTTTTATATAGAACAATTGTACTACTAGACGCGATTAAGGTCAAGTTTTTAATTTCTTTATGAATATGTACGGACAATAGTTATTTTTATCTGTTATACAAGAGTTAAAAACTATACATGATGATATCGGCCACTCCTAGCGAAGTGCGATCGCGCCTCATCGAAGCCTTACAACTCGACCTTATAGGCCCCACCCCTGATGATATTGACCACGCAGAAGAAATTCTCGACCAAGCACCATCAAAATGGTATCTTACAGGTTTCCTTGTTCCACATGGCACACCCATCGAACAGCGTGGAGATGATACGGCTGATGATGATTTAGACCAATTACAAAGGGGTAGCGCGGGTGAGGATGAAACTGTGCCAGACAAGCCATTCGCCAAGAAAGCTTTTTTCCCTTCATCGATGGGTTTAAGTTTTCTGGTTGCTGAAAACGCCAGTCAACTTAATCTCACAGTGCAATGGGGTGATTACTTCCCAATAAAAGATAATACTGCTGCACAATCTCAAGATGATTCTGGTGCGGAAGAAATTGTTTCACCCCTAGAACTAGAAACTACAAACCCCCAAGACGAAGCAAATAACAATTTATCGGGATGCTGGAAGCGGATTCCACGCCAAGCCAAAATCACTGTTCCTCTAATTGGCGATCGCAAGCCCGAACAATTAGAACTGGGTTTAGGTATAAGTAGTCCTAAACAATTAAAATTATCGCTTCATCAAAGCCAATCAACCAAAACTATTCCCATACCTGATAGCAACGGTTTACAACTCGTTGTCTCCATCCGTTCTGTAACATCCAAAGAACTTGTCCCAGCTGGGACTCGTTCCGTTTCTGTATTTCTAGTCAATAATCGCCTCCCCACCTCAGATAAACAGCGCGATATTAGCTATATTTTTCAAATCAGTTTAATCATCCATACCCCAGAACCATTAGTAGCCCGTCCCAATTTACGCGGACGAGATAATCATGATTGGGATGAAAACGTCGCTGATTTACAATACCGCGATGATTATGAATATGCGGTAGGTCATAACGTTTCTGCGATCGCACTCACCAATCCCGATGGTAGCTGTCAGGAAATACGTACTGCTTGGATACCAACAGCTGATGTGGAAAAGGTGAAAGCTACAGAAGAGGAACTAAAAGACGTTGAATTAGGAATGGAAACCTTAGCCAACGCACCCACACCAGCAACATTGCAAAATATGCTGAGTCCAATGGTGGATGCTTACGCTGATTGGATTAAAGAACAACACACAAAATGTCCCACCGAACCCAAACGGTTAAATGTCGCCCTAGATTTACTCCGCCGTGCGGAAATTGCTAACAAGCGCATCAACGCAGGTATTCAAGCGTTAAATGACCCACAAATATTTGAGGCTTTCTGCATCGCTAATCGTGCCATTGCTACAGCCATTCGCCAGCGTAACACTCATGGTAAAAGCACTACTCCCGAAACAGAAGCACCACCCAAATGGCGACCCTTCCAGCTAGCGTTTTTACTGATGAACTTGGTAGGGATAGCTTACCCCAAAAATAGTGATCGCGAATTAGTCGATTTGCTATTCTTCCCCACAGGTGGCGGTAAAACCGAAGCTTACTTAGGACTCGCAGCCTTTACCCTTGTCTTGCGGCGACTGCGTTATCCTGGTGTCAAATCGGCTGGTTTAAGCGTCCTCATGCGCTATACCCTGCGTCTTTTGACCCTCGACCAACTTGGAAGGGCGGCGGCGATGATTTGCGCCTTAGAATTGGAACGTCAAAAAAACCCGCAGAAGTTGGGAACTTGGCCGTTTGAAATTGGGCTATGGGTAGGACAAGCCGCAACACCCAACCGCATGGGTAAAAAGGGAGATAACGATGAAAATAGTGCTAGAGAACGTACTCGTGCTTTTCAAAATAACGATCGCAATCCCTCACCCATTCCTTTAGAAAATTGTCCTTGGTGTGGAACAAAATTTAACCGCAACTCATTCCAATTACTACCAAATACCGATCAACCAACCAATTTACAAGTATTTTGTGCTAACCGTCGCTGTAATTTCCGTGGCGATCATCCTTTACCAATAGTCGCCGTAGACGAGCCAATATACCGCCGCCTACCTTGTTTTATTATCTCTACAGTAGATAAATTCGCCAGCCTGCCTTGGGTGGGAGAAACAGGTGCATTATTTGGACGAGTAGACCGCTACGACAATGATGGTTTTTACGGCCCCACTCAACCAGGTCGCGGTAGACCCCTTGGCGGTTATTTACCACCACCAGACCTAATTATCCAAGACGAATTACATTTAATTTCCGGCCCCTTGGGAACAATGGTAGGTCTATACGAAACCGCCATTGATGCTTTATGCAGCCAAGAAATAGAGGGTAAAAAAATTCGTCCAAAAATAGTTGCTTCGACTGCGACAGTGCGCCGCGCCAGCAAACAAATTCAAGCATTATTCGGTCGCAACGAAGTTGATATATTTCCACCACCAGGGCCAGATAAACGCGATTCATTCTTTGCTAAAACCGTCCCCGCCACAGTAAAAAACGCCCGTACCTATGTAGGAATTGCTGCTCAAGGACGCAGTTTAAAAGTAGTATTATTGCGTACCTATTTAGCATTATTAGGCGCAGCCCAAAAGCAATGGCTAGAACAAGGAGGAAAGAAGAACTCTGATAACCCAGCCGACCCTTACATGACGCTGTTAGGATACTTTAACTCTCTACGTGAACTAGGTGGTAGTCGGCGGATTGTTGAGGATGAAGTCAAA
Organism: Chlorogloeopsis sp. ULAP01; assembly: GCF_030381805.1. Taxonomy (NCBI): domain Bacteria; kingdom Bacillati; phylum Cyanobacteriota; class Cyanophyceae; order Nostocales; family Chlorogloeopsidaceae; genus Chlorogloeopsis; species Chlorogloeopsis sp. ULAP01. The sequence goes on along the minus strand of NZ_JAUDRH010000011.1, from coordinate 170,520 downwards.
TCTCGTCTATTGCGTTACAGCCAGCGTCAGCGAGTAGGTGAAGCTTCAGGGTTATTTGCTGACCGGAAAATTGATGATGAGCCAGAAGAATTAACATCTCGTGTCAGTACTAGCGAAGTTGCAGATACTAAGCGGCGAATGGAATCAACCTTTGATAAAGACGACAAGGTTGATGTAGTTTTAGCAACAAACATGATTTCCGTAGGTTTAGATATTACCCGCTTGGGTTTAATGGTAGTTCTCGGTCAACCCAAGACAGCAGCCGAATATATCCAAGCTACCAGCCGTGTAGGACGGGATGAAGAAAGACCGGGTTTAGTAGTGACCTTACTGAACATTCATCGTCCACGCGATCGCTCTCATTACGAACGCTTTTTTGCTTGGCATTCAACATTTTACCGGGCTGTGGAAGCTACCAGTGTAACTCCCTTTTCACCTCGCGCTATTGACCGAGGTATTGCAGCCATTACCGTTGCTTTAGCACGTCTAGGACATCCTGGAATGACAGTACCAACTCGCGCTTTCGATATTACTCAACATCGCCAAGATTTAGAGTTTGTTGCCGATACTATAGCTCAACGCGCAGAAATGCACGATAAGGAACTAGATGCAAATGAAGCCGAAGCACTGCGTTGTAAGGTGAAAAAGCAAGTTATAGATTTACTCGATGATTGGGCAAATATCGCTAATAGCAAAATTAGCCTCCAATATCAACGGGAAGTAGGCGAAGCACCACCATTAATATTTGACCCCCTCGACCCCGAATTAGAGAATCAACCACAAAAAGCACAAAGGTTTAAAGCACAGCGAAGTTTGCGCGATGTCGAACCAACAGTCAATTTTTGGGTGATTAACCCTTACGGAAATGAGTTAGAGGAGAAAGAAAAATGAGTAAATCTAACAAAAAAATTCCTCCAGCCGGACAAGTACGGCAAAGTCAAGTTCTCTCTACCTTTGGGCCTGGCGCAATGGTAGACTTACCTGAACATTCCGTATTAGTTGCTGGTTTAAATCACTGGCGTGGTGATAGAAGACGCATCTTTGAAGACCGACTAGAAGCGAGGGTTGCCGAAATTTTACAAGCCAGTCATGTCAAGCTGTACACGCCACCAGTTGACGAACAAGATCCTAAAGCTCCCCGCACAGGAATTAATGTTTTCATGTTTCCCACTTGGTTTTTAGCCCAAGTCAAGGAGACTTGGTATGACACTAAAACCAAAAAAACATTCCGCACTCGTCCCCTGCTACCGTGGGGTAATTTAGTTAGTGGTCAATATCTTAATTCTGAAAAAAAGAAAGTACCAGTTGTACCCGTCCGCTTCGTGCAAGCCTGTGTTAAAGGCCATATTAGCGATATTGATTGGTATCGTTTTGTACATAATGACCCCGAAAGTAAGTGTCGTGGTCAGCTATGGTTAGATGAAGGTGGTTCAGGTAATGACTTCGCTGAAATTTATGTGCGCTGCGAAGCCTGTAAAAAACGCCGTCCTCTTGCCGATGCAACAGTCCGCAATGGTAAAGTTTTAGGCCCATGTCAGGGACATCGCCCTTGGCTTGGCTCATGTGCCCAAGAGCCTTACTGCATTCGTGAATCTACAGGTCTACCAGAATACAATCGCTTATTAGTTAGGTCAGCCAGCAACGCTTATTTTTCGCAAGTTCTCAGCGTTATTTCTCTCCCTGACCTAGATGCAGATTTAAGAGATGCAGTGAATTTAGTTTACGAAGACTTTCTGCAATATGCCGAAAGTGCTAGCGAAATTAAGAAAGAACGCAAAAAACAAAAAGTAGCTGTAGCTTTAGAAAAATTTAGCGATGAAGCCGTCTGGGAAGAAGTAAAAAGACGACAAAGCGGAGCGTCAACTGGAGATAAGAAAATTAAACAAGTGGAAATTGAGACATTACTAGCAAGTTCTGTCGAAGTTGGGGAAGATGTCCCAGAAGGTGATTTTTATGCTCGTTCGCGCCAGTTAAATAACTTAAAGCCTGTGTTTTCCTCCAGAATTGAACGCATTGTTTTAGTACATCGCTTACGTGAAGTAATTGCTCAGGTAGGTTTTACTCGCTTTGAAGCCGAAATGCCAGATATCGACGGGGAACTTGATATCAGTGTCAGGCGTGCTGCTTTAGATATTGAACCTACTTGGGTTCCTGCAATTGAGAATAGAGGCGAAGGTGTATTTATTGCTTTCCGTAAGGAAGCGATCGAAGATTGGTTAAAGAGAGAAGCCGTCAAAAAACGTGGACGAGAATTATCAAGAGGATTTGATATCTGGTGTGCGCGTAAAGGTATAGACCAAGAAAAAGAAAAAGTTAAGTTTCCTGGCTTGCCGTATATTATGCTGCATTCACTATCACATTTATTAATTGTGGCTGTATCGTTAGAATGCGGCTATGCTGCCAGTTCCATCCGCGAGCGCATTTATGCTGGTGAAGCAGGTTATGGAATTCTTTTATACACTGGTTCATCTGGTTCAGAAGGGACTTTAGGCGGATTGGTAGAAGTTGGTAAACGCATTGAATACCATTTGGAAGTAGCACTAGAGCAAGGAAGATTATGCTCAAATGACCCAGTATGCGCTCAACATCGACCTGATAACGAGCAAGAGGAGCGTTTTCTACACGGTTCCGCTTGTCATGGATGCTTGCTAATTGCAGAAACATCCTGCGAACGCCGCAATGAATTTCTTGACCGCGCCTTGGTTGTCTCTACAGTTGAAGGTTTAGGAGCAGAGTTTTTCCCAGAATAAACACAATGGCTTTTTTGCAACTGAGCCGCCCAACGTTGCTGAAACTAGCAATAGCATTAGAAAACGGCAGGCTATCACCTCCTTTTCTCGTATCGGTCATCGTTAACTACGTACCCGCAACCTTAAGCCAAATAGTAGTTGATGAACTTAATCACCTTACTTGTGAAGGCGTAAAGTGTAGCCATATTGCTTATACGCTCCGCTTATTGGCAGCAGAGCGAAGTGCATCTCAACAAATACGCGATCGCATTGAGTTGGTATGGACTGGCCCAGAGATAACTGGTTCTCAAAGCCGTGATACTAGCGTTGTTGTACGCGAACTTTTTAATCACGCCAAAAAAAGTGTTCTCATTTCCAGCTTTGCCATCGATAAAGGCGAGAAAGCACGAAAATTATTCCAGGTACTTGCAGAACGCATGGATGCGAACCCGGAACTATATGTACAAATGTTCCTTAACATCCAACGTCCACATCACAGTGAAGTACCAGAGTCAGTTTTATTGAGAGAATTTGCACACACTTTTCGCCACGATATTTGGGCAGGAGAGAGATTACCAGAAGTCTATTATGATTCGCGATCGCTAGCAGTGGATGTTAAACAGAAATCATCTCTCCACGCCAAGTGCATTATTGTAGATGAGGAATCTGTGCTAGTCACATCAGCTAACTTTACAGAGGCTGCCCACGAACGCAATATTGAAGCAGGTGTGTTACTCACTGATTCAACAATAGCCCAAGTATTGCGAGCGCAGTTTGACACTTTGGTATCCTACAAAATCCTGCGTCCTATTCCTGGGATCTAATTGTTTCTGCGATCGCACTCAAACTATATCAACCTTAGAAATAATGTTCCCTTCATCTTCATCTGACACATATTCCAACAGTTCCCCTGGTTGACAGTTCAACGCTTTACAAATGCCATTCAATCGTTCTGGTGCTAATCTTGGCATTTCGTCAACCTTACGCAATCTATAAACTGAGTTTTCAGTTATACCTAGTATCTTAGCTAAATCCTTATTCTTAATCCGCTTTCGCGCCATCACTTCATTTAATTTCCAACGAATCACTTGATTCTCAGACATACACTACATCACCAGTTTAGTCACTCCTAGATGTAGATTTATCTACTTGTCAGTATTTTTGATTACAGGTAGATATATAACACTCTAAGTTTTATTAATCTACACTTGACGTTAATCTACGTGACACGTAGATTAAATTGTAGACAAAAATAAAAGCGATCGCCCTCCGGGAAGAGACTGCGATCGCATTTTGTCAAACCCCATTGATGAGGTCATTCACATGATTATACAAGAGGCAGTTGACGAACAAACTTTGACGCAATCAGAGTTTGAGGAATACGTTGACCAGCTAACTGACCCAGCACCGCCAGAAATAGAGATTGATTCTGTGACCGATGATTTTGGTGAACTTTATCGTGTTTGGAATGGTTCGCAATTGCTAGGTACTTTTTATGAAAATTTGGAGGGTAAATGGATAGCGCAGCCTTGTAATAGTGATAAAAGACCCTCTCTTGGCACTGGTTTGCAAGCGCAGTTGCTAATCGTAGCTGTTAATGGCTTACTGGTTGCAGATGTAGCCTAGCCTTAAACAATTTTTACATCGCCTAGAGACGTGGTTTAGACCCGTCTCTTTTTTACTGATGAGTGGAAATGCGATCGCATCTCTAATTTTCAAGATTTACAAGAATAAAAATAGCGAAAGGTCAGGATGTTTAAGATATTTGGCTAAAATTTTAAGAATTTTCTCCCCAGCGACGGATAAAATCTTTATATTTAGTAGTTTTCAAGCCATCACTTGTGTAAAACACAGTTGCATACCAGTCTCGATACATCCTTTTTTCATCTGAAAGCGCAATAAGCGGATATGATGGCTCACGATATAGCCGAATTCCCCAAGCCAAAGTTAAATTACTTGCAGTTAAGGCATTTATAACTACATCACGTCGAGCAACAAGAAGATAGCACTGATGCTTCTCGCAACTTTGGCCAGGTTGTTTTAGGGTAAAAGCTAAAACTTCACCAGCCGCATTCAAAAATTGCCCTTTGTGGAAGTCAACAACCCCCAAGATTCTTCTCAGCCACTTTGTTGGCACCCATTCCTCTGCTTCACCATCGGGGCTGCGCCAATAAACTTGGCAGGTTCCCGCCAGTAAGGGAACGATTTTGGATTCTCCGGCTGAATTATTTACTTCATGATGAATAATCCCTTCTTTCTCTGGAATCCAAGATGCCCAAACTACCTCACATGGATCTTTATAAAAATTTATGGCATCTACAATTGCCTGAAAATCATGTAATTCCCTTGTTTCTCTATGACGCACACTTTCTTCCATGAGGGACGATGCAAATAATGGGAAAACATAGCTTGCTCCCCAGAAAATTGATTCAGCTTGGCTATCTACATTGTGCCTCTTTACATATGCCCTCAAGACTAACCATTCATGATCTTTTGCCCAATCTGGCAATTGTTTTGATTGAAGTAAAAGTAATGGCTCAACTGCTGGTAAAGGTGCTTTTTTTACCCACTCATTGACACGATCAATCTGAAGTGGTTCACCTAAATCAGTATCTGGAACAAGCTCTGAAAAATCTAAAATCACATCAGAATTTAACTGACCATACCCAATATCTGTTGCCGGATTATTCACTTCAGCCAAAAGTCCTAGATTCACAGGAGGTTCATGAGCTTTTTTGTTCCAATCATAAGCTGTAACACGATCAGCTAAAAAACCAGTAAGTTCATGTCTGGCTGCCCAAACATACTTCTCGCCGAAGGTAGCTATTGAACTTTGTTCACCATGTGTTGCGCGGCCATACTTACGTAAAACAGCAATATCTGCCCCTAAAATCTCACCAGGCTCACCACCTTGAGGTTTTCCAATAAAAACATCTTTAGACCAGCCTAGATTTAAAACATAAGCGCGAACAAAAGCAAAAGCAAGCTGCTTGTGAGTTAAGTCTGGGAGGTCATAAGCTATGCTATGACGTTTCAGGCAGGCTTTAGCTGACGGAGAGTAATTAACACTCGAAAAAGCCATTATTCCAAAATGACTGTTTTCAAAGAAAGGTTCTATAGGTTTAGGCACAACATACCAAGCTAGATCACCAGTAGCTGGCTCAATACCATGATGTTCATTAATGCTACTAACACAATCTCTATCAACTGGGAGTAATTCGTTTGCATCTACATACGGTTTGCGTAGATGTACTAGAAGCTCCTCTGATATTAAAACACCACAAGCCAGACATCTATCAATAAGGCTACGAGCAGAGTGCCTGATGATTAAGTTATGTGTACGATACGGTGCATTGGGAGTGAAAAAGCTGTTAATTATCCACTCGCAAAGTAGTAGCCATGTTTCATTAGATCTAACAAGGCAAGAAGCACCATACGCCGCTACTAATAGATCCTCTCTCATTTGAGGGTCATTTGTGAGAACGGCAGTTTCTAGAAGTGCCAGAAGTTCAGTTGGTTTATTATGACCCCAGGCTGCAAGTTCAGACCGAATTCGTCTTCGGTTATCGTTATTCACAGTGGTAGTTGCCCATGTTAAAAGCAAAGGTGCTGAATTCCAAGGATCATCTTCATCTAATTCAAGTTCCTCCAACACCGCAGAGGCATAACCTTCCCATTTTGCTCCATGATTATGGGGTATTTGATGTGGCCCAGACCAAAATAAATCTCGTTCTGCTACTCCCATAGGCAAAAGAGCATCATGAACAAATTTTGCACCGTAGATATAGCCAGGAATTCTTAGCCCAGGAACTATCAGAAGTTCTAAAACTCTGCGGCAGGTTGGCATATTTCGGCTAAACAGGTTAAGCACCCATTCTCTGTATGCTTCTCCTTGCTGAGAAGGCATCATCGATAGTGCCATTAGTTGAAAATCTTCTCGCTCCTGACCTATTAAGTTATTTTTCCACAATTCTGAAGTAAAGAAATTATGTCCATCCCTTCCAAGGAGATACACTGCTAATCTGATAGATGCTGGTCTATCCACCAGATATGTTGGCATATCAGGGCTATTGGGGGATTCTTTAATATTTTGATATGCTTCCCAGGCCAACAAAAAATCTGTCAAAGTTTTATATGCTGGCTCCCAAGTGTGGACTTCTGGCTCGAAAGGATCATCAGAAGGCAAACTTCTGAGCAGCAGTAGCCCTTGATCGCGGCATTGCTGAAGAATTTGCAACAGTTGTAGACGAGTCAAAATACCTTTTGGTGACTGTGCTGAGTCAACCACTTGTATTGTCTCCTCTTCTAGCAGTGCTGCTCCTTTTGCAAAGCTGGCTTTTGCGATCGCACGGAGAGATGTACTAACTGGTTTTATATCTCTAGGCCAGTTTTCACCTTCACGCTCCCTTATAGAAAGTTCGACATTATTAATTTTCCGCTTAATTAATTCGACTAAGGAAAAATTTTGTGCCGAAATGTTGTCAATTATTTGTCCTCGATACAATTCAGCAAAAAGGCGAATTGCTAATGGGGTTCGCAACGCCCACCGCAGAAGAGGTGGACATTGAATACCATTAATTTGGCAATGTGCTTTAAAAACATAGGCAAGTGGTGCGTCAGAACCTCTCAACCAAATCCTATTAATATTCTTAGGTAGACCAATTCGCCGAACCAAACTTGACCGAACTGAGAATGCAAATAAGATTCTTGGATATTTTTGAGCTACTACGGCTAGTTCCCCAAGTTTTTCTGCCCAACGTTCTGCTTTAGTTGCCTCATCTAAACCATCTACTGCAATCAGCACTCGAACTGGTAAACGTTCAGATATGTCAACAGCATTGGCAACGGAACGAACTTGAGATTGAATTCCTGCCGATACAAGAGCATCAAAAACTTGCCGTAGATTCCAAGTAGGCTGACCAATAGCATTTGCTATTAGTAAATCCCAACTTTGGGCTAAATCAATATCCCTAGCTCGAATTAAAACAGCAGGTTTTCTCTGCGCTAGATGTTGTTGAACTGCATTTGCCAAAGCATCAGTTTTTCACCGATATATAAAACTGGCTGATCCCAATCCCGTAGCTTTTGAGGTGTAATTTCTCGCTCGTACCAACGTTGCAGTAACTTCTCTAATTTCCTGCCAATAGGTTCAACAGCGTTTTCTCGTGAGGCGTTTCTGTCTTCAGGCAGTAGTACATTAATTAAATTCTGCAAATCCCTAGTTCCAGTAATGTCAAATTTGCTCTCAAAATCAGGAATAGGGAATGAATTATCTGGAGAAAGACGTTGTTCTAGCTCTACCTGTTCAGCGATCGCTTCCATCAACCAATCTTGAGCTGCTTGAATCAGATTTTCTGCATCTGGCAGATCCATAAATTCTGGGTAGCGTCTCAGGAGATTTGTTGCAACTTGTGCGTCCTCTAGGAGATTACGCATTTTCGTAACGCCTTGAAGCCAAGCGGGATAAACACCAGGGCCATTCAAGCGGATCTTTAAATCCTGCTCTATTTGTCCAGATTGGTGCAAATCAGGGGTATATCGGTTACGGAGCCAACCATTTTGAGCCTGATTGAACTTCAGGCTAAGGTACTCTAGGTCAGTGACAGAGCCTTCAAACCAATAGCGACGTAATCCTTCACTGCCCAGTTCAGCTAGTAACGCAGTAATACGAGTTTCATCCCACAAATCAACAGCGATCCCTGGATGATTTGTTTTAGCAAAATTTATGAAGTTATTCCAGCGATCACGTTCGGTGTCAACTTTTTGTCCGTTTCTACCAACTCTTTTGACTTCACTCAAGTCGCGAGGAACAGCAACTACGTATCTGACTAACCCACTCCTTTGAGTCGCAGCTGTGCTAAGGGAACCTTTAATCTGACTAATTTGGGAAGATTCAAGCGGTTCTCTAAACCATTTTGCCTGTAGACCAATAATATCTCCATTATTCAGTCGAGCATATGCTTCAACCCCACCATCTCCCCCAGCCCCATTAACAAATATTACTTGGCTAACTTGTGAAGGATACTCACGGTAACACCATCGCTCAAAAATTATTCCTGTTAGAGACTCAAATGCACGTTCAGGGGCATCACCGTGAAGGTTAAAGTTAGACCAGTCCAATTTCGCCTAAACCTTGTTTCAAGTAAACTGTAATCTATTAAATTTTAACAACCTAATTTTGGAGTGTATAGGTGATAAATAATACTTGAACTTTTCATAGACTTATACTTATCTATCACATTTAAAGTGAATAAAGCTTTTGACGCTTTGCCATCTTTGCAAAAGGCAAAAAGCAATGGGTGCATTCACCTTGAACCCAATCTGCGGGAATTAGGAAAGGTGTTTCACAGTTAGTACATTTTGTTAACAAGCGTAAATTGTGGCGATCGCATTTCATTTTATCCTTATACTGCCACTCAATTCGATGACAAGGTACTTCTGCATAGCAAGCCGCACATAACCGAATTGGTCTAGGTTTCATCGTTACGCCTTTGGGTGGCAGCATCTCATAAATTCTATTGGCTGGTACACCAATAAGCTTGCCCAAAGCTTCTAATTCTTCATTACTAGCAAATGGATTGAAATAAAGCTTCTCCCACCGCGTAGTCACAGCACCAATACCAGCAATTTTTCCTAAAGAGTAGCCAGAAGGAAGACTGTTAGCCTTGAATCGGCGCAAACGCCCCAGGTAATGACTAATGCTTTCACCTTCATATGGCTCAACATAGCCCAACCTGGGAAAGCCTTCATGATTATCATGAATTCTTATTTCTGTTTTCGGGAGGAATGTATTTTCTGCCATACCGATTAGCGATTTTTTCTAAAATGCTTTGATCAACTCTGCCAAAGCCATTTTTGAGAGAATGTAAAACTGCTTTTGTTAATATTTTTACCAGCAATCCTATTCGCCCACCTGTACTTGCAGCTAGAATTTCAAATATAGCTCCCTCATATAAATTAGAAGCTTCGGGTAGAGCCAGAATATCAAATTCAATGGTGTTTAGTGTCTTTTGAAAATCATCCTGTTCTAGGCGATCAAACTCATAAAGTGTAGAAAAGCTAGTTAACAAATCAAAATCGTCTAAAATTTTATCTAGCTCTTGTCCTCCAACTAGGACAACAGAAACATGAGATTCGTCAAAGAGTTGCTTGAGGTCTAGCAGTGCTTCTCTTTGGAGATTGTCGGCATTGTCAACAATAACCTGTTCTATCCCAAATAATTCCAGACTCCCAGCTAATCTAGGACGTAAATCTTGTCGCTTACCTGTTGGTGCTGCGTGGTTAATATCCTTAAGAATTTGCGAAAATAGACGCTTAGAACTCGATGCTGACCAAGCCCTGACATATGAAACTTTTTTCCTGTCTTCCTCCCGATAGTGAACAGAGGCTCGGCTTTTACCCACATCTCTTGGCCCAATTATTCGACCACACTGCTTTAATATCCGCAACTCATCTAGCCATCTAAAATATTCACAAGCGCGATCTGTGGGTATAAAGCAATTACTGAATATCTCTTCAATTTCAACGACTTTAGCCAGTTGAGTATTTAAATCTAGCTGAGGAGCTAAGGTCTCGACAGAAGGCTGAATAGCTAGTTGCGATTGCACCATATAATCACCAAATCTTCTTCAAATTTTGTTTACGTCCAGGGAGAACCAACTTGTGTCTCTCCTGTTCTTGAGTCTCAGCTTTATCAGATACCTCCACTTCTGGTTCTATTTTTTGAGGCTGTAATTCTTCCCTTGAAACTCTCTCTGGTAATAGTTCAAGTTGATTATCTTTCTTAGAAGAAACTGAAACTCTACTTTTCCTAAGTTCAACAACATTTGAATTTTTCTTAGAAGCAGAACGTAAACGCTTTTGCTCTGATTGCTTTCTTGCCTTTTTATCCTGTTTCCGCTCTTCTACAAGCTCCTTCCGCTTACCTAATGCTAATAAAGCATCATAATTAGAATGCTCCTGACGAGCTTTGCCACGCTCTTCATTAAGGCTTCTCAATTCCTCTAGACTTAGGTCTTGGTTATCCATGTTGATTGCATGAACATAGCCCAAGAAATCTCCCAGATCATCATTTGCATCACAACTGTAGACATATAATGTCAGGATATGGTCTGGGTCATATCTCAGAGTCACATATTCACCTTTATGTGCCCTGAGAGATTCTCCTCGATAAACCAGATTCTCGAACTGGATAGAGCCATGAGCTTGAACAACTCGTTGCGCTTCTTTCATTAAACAAATATCCAATTCTCGCTCATCCAGAGGCTCAAGTAGTTTTCCTCCCATTCCCTTTAACCATCTTTCAAATCGTGTCTCGCGGGGATCTTTGGGGTAAGGTTCATGGTTATAAATGTCACAAAAGAAACTAGCTAAAATCTTGTCCAGATCTTGTATGGTCAAACAAGCTTCTTTTTCTGCATTTTTAGGACGTTCCTGAATATTAGATCCTGTATAACCAGGTAAGTCCTTGAGAACTTGAGTATTAATTGTTCCAAAAAGCCGTTCTACAATACCGCCTTCGGGTGGGCGATCGCGTAGTTCACACTTAAATCCTAGTTTCTTACCAATGGCTTTTAGATGTTTTGAGCGAAAATCTTTTCCACCATCAGTAAAAAAATATTGAAAAGGAGGTCCACATATTTCCCAAGGTTTCTTTAGCTCATAATCTTCAGGATATTCCTTGGGTAAAATAGCATGTCTTAAAGCTAAAGCCACCTCTGTAGAACCTGGTTGTTTGATCCATAAGTGGTAACCAAGGACACAAGTAGAAAAAGTATCCACAATAGTAGTTAACCAAGGTCGCTCAGGTAGCAACACATGATCAATATCATCTGTCAGCAGATCCAGTTGTGTATGGTCGCATTGAATAATTTGGTTACTAAACTCAGCCCTTAATAGCTGCCCATCTCTTGTTACAACTGTCATCCAAGAACCCGATCCCGGATTTCTAACTCTTGTTTTCCGTTTGTGTTGTTCAATTAAAGGATTTAAAATTCTATAGACAGTAGCTTGATGAGGATAATCTCCTGGCTGAAGTCCCAGGTCAACGTTCGCATGTCGCTTCACTTCGCGAACTACAGATGCTGGCGAGATTGGATGCTTGTCTTTCAGGCTTTTTTCGTAAGTTGCTTTAATAAATTCTTGCCAGTATTCGCTAACTCGATACTTTCCCTTATCTGAGCGTTGTAATCCTGCTGTCTCGCATAGGGTGTCTTCATCGTATTGCTTGAGTAGACGCTCTACCTGCCGAGTAGATACAGCAAGAGTATTTGCAACTGCTTGTTTGCGCTGAGACTTAATTGTGCGATTTGGCGATTCAGCAAGCCATTGGATGAGGTTAAATGTTAGCTTATGCCTATCTGAAGTTTCGAGAATAATTTGCGATGGATCTACACTGAAATTATTTTTCCCAAGGAAAATAGTTTCTGGGGCTTCAGTCAATTCTTGTGTGAATTCAAATTCTTCGTCTGCCATTGGAGCGAAAAACATTCATTAAGGTACTAATGTACCATTATTTGTTAAGAATACGACTAATAATTTGCGAATTAACAAAACTTAAATAAACGACATTTAATTAGCGAAATCATGATTTACGACATAGAATTTGCAAATTTACAAATTTGCTTATCTTATTCACAAAAAAGCTAAAAGCCTTGTAAAATAAAGCTTAGATAGTTTTTAGCAAGTCGCGACATGATTTGCGAATTGCGACATATAATTTGCGAATGTACAAATTATTTTTAATCTCCACTATAAACAGCATCGGAGTTGTCCCGAACGAAGTGCGCCCTTCAACTCTTCTAATTGAAATAGATATCTCACCTAGTAACAAAACAAATCTTCTTTCAACTACCCCTAGACGGGATGGTCCTTGAAACCTGGTGAGAAGCCGCAGGGGAGTTAAAGGGTTATGGTTAAAATTACTGCAAGACTTGTATAATATATATCCTGAAAGTTTTTGGACATTGATTTCTCACAAAGACTGAGAAATCCAGGTACACCTACATCAATCTGAAAGTTCAATCTAGACTTGGGAGTCTTAGATTGGAGTAACTATGTACGATTTTTTAACCGTGATTTAGCACACAACGAATCGCACCCTCATTTCACCTTTTAGGTGCAAGATAGGAGCCAAGCCATTAATATTAAAAATCCCACAGTAAAGCTAAATGTTCGAGCAAACTTTTAAAAATATTGATGATGTTCTCTGGAAAGAGGCAGGTTGTACTACAGAGTTAGATTACACGGAGCAAACCTCTTGGCTGCTGTTTCTAAAGTATTTGGATGATTTGGAGCAGGAAAGAGCGTTAGAGGCGGAACTGGCTGGCAAGCCATACGAATTTATTATTGATGAGGCGCATCGTTGGTCATCTTGGGCAGCACCGAAAAAACCGGATGGTACATTGGATCATGATAATGCGCTGATTGGCGATGATCTGATTGATTATGTCAACCGCAAGTTATTCCCATATTTACAAAGTTTTAAGGAACGGGCTACCAGTCCAGACACAATCGAATACAAGATTGGGGAAATTTTTGGCGAGATAAAGAACAAATTTCAAAGTGGTTACAGCTTGCGAGATGCGCTGGAATATGTTGATGAGCTACGGTTTAGATCGCAACAGGAGAAACACGAGCTATCGCATCTGTATGAGGCGAAAATCAAGAATATGGGCAATGCAGGGCGCAATGGGGGTGAGTATTACACGCCGCGTCCGTTGATTCGGGCGATGATTCAGGTGGTGAAGCCCAAGATTGGCGATCGCATTTATGATGGTGCTTGCGGTTCGGCTGGTTTTTTGTGTGAGAGTTACGACTATTTACGTCGGGGTAAGCTGACAACAAAAGAGCTTGAGATTCTGCAAAAACATACGTTTACGGGTAAAGAAAAGAAAAGTTTGGCGTATGTGATAGCCATCATGAATATGATTTTGCATGGCATTGATGCGCCGAATATTATCCACACCAACACCCTGACGGAAAATCTCAGTGATATTCAAGACAAGAATCGTTTTGATGTCATCTTGGCTAATCCGCCATTTGGAGGGAAGGAAGGCAAGGAAGTACAGCAGAATTTTCCGATTAAGACTGGGGAAACAGCGTTTCTGTTTTTGCAGCATTTCATCAAAATGCTGAAGATGGGCGGTAAAGCTGCGGTGGTAATTAAAAATACGTTCCTATCAAATTCGGACAATGCTTCGCGGGCTTTGCGTCAAGAGCTTTTGAGTAATTGCAATCTGCACACGATTTTGGATTGTCCGAGTGGGACTTTTATCGGGGCGGGTGTAAAAACGGTGGTGCTGTTTTTTGAGAAAGGACAGCCCTTCGACGCTGTTCAGGGGATGCCTTTATTTTCTCAGGGAAAACCTTTAACTCAGGGAATGGCTACTCAGAAAATTTGGTATTACCAACTCGATCCAGGGCGTAGTTCGGGGAAAACGAATGCGCTGAATGATGATGATTTGCGCGAGTTTGTGGAGTTACAGGCTACGTTTGCAGAGTCGGAAAAGTCTTGGTTAGTGGATATTGCTGATATTGATCAGGTAACGTTTGATTTATCGGTGAAGAATCCGAATAAGGCTGAAGAATCGACGTTACGAGAACCGCAGGAAATTTTAGATGAAATTGCTGCGTTAGATGCGGAAAGTGCAGAGATTTTGGCGGGAATTATGCAGTTGACAGTGGGCAGTTGACAATTGACAGACTATGTTAGTTTTCTTTTGGATGTCAAATTAATTTAGGTGAAGTAACTATGAAAAATATCAAAATCATTGTGGAAAAGCACACTGATGGTTATGTTGCCTATCCTTTAGGTATTCAAGGGGTTGTAGTTGGTGAGGGTGACACCTATGAGGAAGCTTTAAATGATGTGCGATCGGCTATTTTATTTCATGTCGAAACTTTCGGAGAATCGGTTCTAGAATCAGAATCGTCAATCCTAGAGGCTTTTGTAGCAGAGACAAGCGTATAATGGCAAAGTTTCCTGTTGATGCCCCTAAATCAAAAGTCATTAAGGTGCTAGAGAGTTTTGGATTTTCAATAATCAGAGAAAAAGAGCATATTTCTATGATTAGACAAAATCCTGATGGTACAACTACTCCTTTAACTTTGCCAAATCATAAACTAATCAAAGGTTCTACCCTCAGAAGTATCTGCACTCAATCTGGTATTTCACGGGATGATTTTATTAATGCTTATGAAGAATTGTAGAAATATAGTGGCTTTGGATGCGGAGAGTGCAGAGATTTTGGCTGGTATTGGGGAGATGTTATGAGGAAGGATTGGGAAATAAAATCTCTGGATGAAATTGCTACAGTCAAGGGAGGAAAGCGTGTTCCAAAAGGATACAAGTTTGAAACAACACCAACTTTACATCCTTACATAACTGTTGCTGATTTTACTGAAGATGGAACTGTATGTACTAAAAATCTTAAATATATAAGCGACGAAGTATATGAGCAAATTAAAAATTACACAATATCTTCCCAAGATATTTATATAAGCATTGCTGGAACTATTGGCAAAACTGGCTCAGTACCTAAAAGCTTAGATGGAGCTAATTTAACAGAAAATGCTTGTAAGTTGGTGCTTCACAAGGGAATTGACCAAAAATTTGTCTATTCTTTTACAAAGACAGATAATTTTATACAACAAACAGGCATTAATACTCGTGTTGCTGCACAACCAAAGTTAGCACTGGTACGCCTTAAAACAATTACATTCCCAATTCCACCACTTCCCGAACAGAAGCGGATTGTAGCAATTTTGGATGAGGCATTTGAAGGGATTGATAGAGCGATCGCAAACACCGAAAAGAACCTCACAAACGCTAGTGAACTATTTGAAAGCTATCTAAAGACCATCTTTACGCAGAAAGGAGACGGGTGGAAAGAGAAAACGCTTCAAGAAATCTCTATTGAATTTAGTAGAGGTAAATCAAAGCATAGACCTAGAGGTGACAAAAAACTATATGGGGGAAAATATCCCTTAATACAGACTGGCGATATCAGCAATTCTAAGCATAGAATTACTAGTTATTCTCAAACCTATAATGAATTGGGGCTGGCACAGAGTAAAATGTGGTCTAAAGGAACAGTCTGCATTGCGATTGTTGGAGCTAACGTCGCTGAGACAGCTATTCTCGATTTTGATGCCTGCTTTCCAGATAGCGTTATTGGTATTATTGTAAATAATGAAGTAGCAGATAGTGATTATGTAGAGTATCTTCTCCAATCTTTTAAAGCAGAGCTAAAAGAAAAGGGAAAGGGAACGGCGCGGGATAATATTAACATTGGCACATTTGCTAATCAAAAATTCCTATTTCCTGATGTAAAAACACAAAAAATTATTGCTGGTCAATTAGAAGAATTATCATTTGAAACCCAACGCCTCGAAGCCATCTACCGCCGAAAAATCGCTGCACTTAACGAACTTAAACAATCCATTCTGCAAAAAGCATTCACTGGCGAACTCACCGCAGAAACCGCCAACCAAGTGAGGAAAACCGCTAAGGAAGAAATTGCAGCATGATTACCCTTGAAACCCTTGAAAAATGGCTAAATGCACCCGCAGAAACAGAATGCCTAGAATTCAAAGAAGCCAAGCAACAGTATGATACAACCAAATTGTTGCGTTACTGCGTGGCTTTAGCCAACGAAGGTGGTGGATATCTGGTTTTGGGCGTAAGCGACAAGCGCCCGCGTCGTGTTGTCGGTTCCCAAGCTTTTCTATCCCCAAGCGACCTCAACGATATCAAATCTCGCATCGTAGACAAACTCAGATTTCGGGTAGACGTTACAGAATTGCTGCATCCTGATGGACGAGTCCTGGTTTTTGAAGTGCCAACCCGTCCTGTTGGGCAACCATTAGCGTTTGATGGAGCCTACTTAATGAGGGCGGGAGAAGATTTGGTGCCGATGACACCAGATGTACTCAAGAGAATTTTTGCTGAAGACCAACAAGACTGGTTTTGCCAAGCTGCTCGATGTGACGTTAGCCCGGACGATGTAATCGCCCTTTTAGATACTCAATCATACTTTGAACTGCTAAAAATTCCCTATCCAACTACCCGCGATGCTGTCCTAGAACGATTGCAGAGCCAACACTTAATTAAACCAACAGCACATGGTTGGACAATCACGAACCTAGCTGCCATCCTTTTGGCAAAAAAACTGGATGCCTTTTCTCCTGCATTGGCTCGGAAAGCACCCCGTATCGTCATCTACGAAGGTATCAATAAGTTACAAACTCGTGAAGACAAGACAGACAAGCGAGGATATGCTGTTGGCTTTGAGGGGTTAGTGGATTTTGTCCACTCGGCAGCACCGCAAAATCGCTTTATCGAGGAAGTTGTGCGAGAAGAAGTAAAGATGTTCCCAAGAAATGCTTTACGAGAACTTATTGCGAATGCTTTGGTACATCAGGATTTTCTAGCAACAGGTACTTCAGTGATGATCGAGATGTATAGCGATCGCATTGAAATATCGAATCCTGGTATCCCACCCATTAAGGTAGAGCGATTTATTGATGAAAATCGCTCCCGTAACGAACAACTCGCCAACCTAATGCGACTTTTCCATATATGTGAAGAAAAAGGCAGTGGCATTGACAAAGTTGTAAGTGCAGCAGAAATGTTTCAACTACCCGCACCAGATTTTCGAGTAGGTGACACACGTACTACAGCAGTGCTGTTTGCCCATCAAGATTTTGCCGATATGAGCAAGAGCGATAGAATTCGAGCCTGCTACCAGCACTGCTGTCTGCTGTATGTCAGCAATCAACGAATGTCTAACCAAACCCTACGAGAGCGGTTTCGTCTAAGTGAGTCACAAGCAGCTAATGTTTCTTACATTATTGGATTCACCAAAGAAGCTGGCTTAATCAAGGCAGATGAATCCGAATCAACCTCTACCCGCTATGCTCGCTATCTCCTTTTTTGGGCGTAAAAGTCCTTAAAAGCAAATCGAGATTAGGAACTCTTAAAGCCTGAAACCCTTGCAAAAACAATAAAAAAGTCCTTAAAAGCAAATCGAGGTTAGGAACTCTCAAAGCCTGAAACCCTTGCAAAAACAATAAAAAAGTCCTTAAAAGCAAATCGAGGTTAGGAACTCTCAAAGCCTGAAACCCTTGCAAAAACAATAAAAAAGTCCTTAAAAGCAAATCGAGATTAGCGAAATATGAACGAAGCCGAAACCCGTGCCGAACTAATCGACCCCGCACTAAAAGCCGCAGGCTGGGGAGTTATCGAAGGTAGTCGCATCCGCCGCGAAGTTATTGCCCCTGGTCGCTTAGTTGGCAATGGTAAACGCGCTCAATCAGATATCGCAGATTATGTGCTGGTATATTGTGGTGAAAAACTCGCCGTCATCGAAGCAAAAAAACGCGACTTACGAGATACCGAGGTTTAGGACAAGCCAAAAAATACGCCGAAAAGTTGCAAACTCGATTTGCCTACTCTACAAATGGCATCGGCATCTATCAAGTAGATATGCACACAGGGGCAGAAGTCCGCATCAACCAATATCCTACCCCGGAACAACTGTGGGAAGCGACCTTTAGCGAAAAAAATGCGTGGCGCGATCGCTTTGCTGCCATCCCCTTTGAAGACAAAAGCGGTATATGGGAAGCCCGTTATTATCAACACAATGCTATTAAGCACGTCCTAGAAGCAATCTGCCAAGGACAAGACCGGATTTTGTTAACAATGGCAACAGGCACAGGTAAAACTTTCATCGCCTTTCAACTCGCCTGGAAGCTCTTTCAAAGCCGTTGGAATCTCAGCCGACAACCCGCCCGTCGTCCGCGAATTTTGTTTTTAAGCGATCGCAATATCTTAGCCAACCAAGCCTATAACTCATTCTCTGCCTTCCCCGACGATGCCCTAGTCCGTATCGACCCCGAAATTATCAAAAAACGCGGTCGAGTTCCCAAAAATGGCAGTATCTTTTTTACCATTTTCCAGACTTTTATGACTGGACGGGACGACGCTGGCAATTCTACGCCCAAATTCAGCGACTATCCCCCCGATTTCTTCGACTTCATCATCATTGATGAATGTCACCGAGGCGGAGCCAGTGACGAAAGCAAATGGCGGGGCATTTTAGAATACTTCTCCCCAGCAGTACAACTGGGACTCACCGCAACTCTCAAACGTAAAAACAACGCAGACACCTATGCCTACTTCGGCGAGCCAGTCTATACCTACGCCCTCAAAGACGGCATTAACGACGGGTTTCTTACTCCCTTTAAAGTCAGGCAAATCGAAACTACCCTCGATGAATGCATTTACAGCAGTGAAGATGAACTAATCGAAGGTGCAGTAGACGAAGCCAGAACCTACACTGAAGCCGACTTCAACCGCATCATCGAAATTGCCGAGCGCGAACGCTACCGGGTGCAACTGTTCATGGAAGAAATTGACCAAAATCAAAAAACTCTGGTGTTTTGCGCCAACCAACCCCACGCTTTAGCTGTGCGGGATTTAATCAACCAAATGAAGATTAGCAGTGACCCTAATTACTGTGTCCGCGTCATTGCCGATGATGGGAAACTCGGCGAACAACACCTCAGCAACTTTCAAGACAACGAGAAGAATATTCCTACCATTCTCACCACCTCCCACAAGCTCTCTACTGGCGTTGATGCTCGGAATGTTCGCAACATCGTGCTGATGCGCCCCATCAACACGATGATTGAATTTAAGCAGATTATTGGTCGCGGTACTCGCCTATTTGAAGGGAAAGACTACTTCACCATTTATGATTTCGTCAAAGCCTACGAACGCTTCGACGATCCTGAATAGGACGGCGAACCCCAAGAACCTGTAATAGTCAAGCTTGCAAGAGGTGGGGAGCAATCAGGTAAAGACAATGTCTCTACACCAGATAGTAGTTATAAATAAAGGCAAAACTAGCAACGGAAGTACAGAAGTTGTCAGCCCCAAAACCATCAAAATCAAACTCGCTGACGGTAAAGAACGCACCCTTCAGCACTGGATATCTACCAGCTTCTGGAGTTCAGATGGTAAACCCATGAGTGCCGCAGAATTTGTGGAACGTCTGTTTGGTGAAATTCCTGAACTCTTTAAGAATGAAGACGAATTAAGAGCAATCTGGAGCCGCCCTGACACCCGTAGAGCTTTATTAGAAGGACTGGCAGAGAAGGGGTACGGGGAGGAACAACTTACAGAAATTAGTGGCGTGATTGATGCCGAGAAAAGCGATTTATATGATGTCCTGGCTTATATCGCCTATGCCTCTCCACCAATTAGCCGCAGAGAGCGCGTCCTTGCTCACAAGTCCTTAATCTTCTCTCAGTATCTCGGCAAACAGCAAGAATTTCTTGACTTTGTACTGGAACAATACATCAAAGCTGGGGTGGGGGAACTCGATCGCGCTAAATTACCTCAACTGTTAGAGTTAAAATATCATACTGTTCGTGATGCCGTGGAAGAGCTAGGGAGCGTTGCGAATATCAATGAAGTATTTATAGGGTTTCAGCAGTATTTGTATTCAAATGATATAGTAGCTTAATTGGGCAGGTCGCTACAATTAAGCATTCCAGTTAGACGATTAACTTAAAACTAGATAACTATAGATAAAAATGGCGATCGCCTATCACAATACTTCATTGGGACATCAAAATTCTTTTAGCTAGTAATAATTTCCGTCTGAATGGAATTATCTAATAACCTCCGGATGACTACGGTTATATTAAGAGCGATCGCCTGTGGACAAAAGTATGCTGTCAACCCAACCTCAACTACTGCGACTTTCCCAAGGACAACTTAATCTCTTAGAACGTTGTCCTCGCCAATTCCAACACACCTATTTAGAACAACTTCATTCTCCCGCCGATCCAGAACGGGAAGAACACCAAACCTTGGGGAGTCGTTTTCACCTGTTGATGCAGCAGCGAGAACTGGGTTTATCAATTGATGGTTTTTTGCAAGCAGATCCACAATTGCAAACTTGGATGACAGCTTTTGCCAGTGCTGCACCAGAAATTTTATTGCCTGTTGTCGATAGTCAAATTTTTCGTGAAAGCGAACACTACCGCACGCTGCAAGTTAAAAATTATTTACTGACAGTTGTCTACGATTTATTAATAGCAGATCACCAGCAAGCACAAATTTTTGATTGGAAAACTTATCCCAAACTACCAAATAAACGCAAATTAGAACAAAATTGGCAGACACGTCTATATACTTACGTATTAGCTGAAACCAGCGATTATCTACCAGAAAATATTTCCATGACTTACTGGTTTGTCCAGTCTGAAGGTAAACCGCAAAGTATTAAATTTAGTTATAGTACTGTCCAACACGAGAAAACAGCTAAGAAGCTTACACAACTATTAAGTAAATTAAACCAATGGCTAGAACGTTACCACCAGGGAGAAGATTTTCCGCAAGTACCAGAGGGTAACAAAGCTTGCGAGTATTGCCAGTTTGCAACAAGATGCGATCGCGATCGCACTCACACCACCTCTGAACTAACATCAGTGACAAAGTCTTCTTCTAATGCAGTGAACCTTAACCTACTGAATCTCGCTAACATTCAAGAAGTATCACTGTAAAGGGACTAAGGACTGGGGACAAATCAATTAAAAATTAAAAATGTAGAATTAGAAATTTTTACTTTTTCATTTTCTAGCTCCTAGCCCCTAGCCTCTAACCCCAAATCCCTATGATTTTATGCTTCCACAAGAATTTGATGCGGTTTATGTCCGTGAATTAGGAATTGACGATATAGCCCCCGTTTATCATTTAGGAGAAGAATTATTTACTAGTGATTTATATCCCTATCTATACCGTTGCTGGGATGAGTGGGAGGTGATTGGACTTTACAATACCGATCCAGAATACTGTCTCGTTGCCGAAATCGACGGGCAATTAGCAGGATTTATTTTAGGAACTATTATTACTAAGGCTTCTTGGACTTACGGATATATTCTATGGTTAGGAGTTAGTCCCAGATTCCAGCGTCGCCGAGTAGGAGACAAACTTGTTGATACAGTTATCGCCCGCATGATTGAAGATGGGGCGAGATTCATGTTAGTAGACACCGATCCAGAAAATGATTCAGCAGTCAAGTTTTTTGCCCGCAAAGGTTTTGGTAATATTCGCCAGCATATTTTCTTGTCGATGAATCTAAGCAGACATGAGCATTATGGCAGACTCATTGATTACGAGCGCCAAAAAGCTGAAAGGGCTGGTTATAAACGCTCTCGCCCAATCCGCACTCGCAAACCCGAAGGCGTTGCCAGTGAAGTTGCCCTCAATGCCTTAATCAGTGAATCTCACATCACTGATGAACAAACACCAGTTTAAATAGGTTGGTATAAATCAAGTTAACTAGTTAAGGTCGTCATTAGTCATTGGTAGGAACGGGTTTATTTAGATATTTCGCCATTATAGAGAGATTGTTGTTAAAAACCGCACGGCAGTCGCACTCGACGCGCTTAACCCGACGCCAGGTGCTACAACGCGCTTAACCCGCAAGGGCGCACTGGCTCCGCAACGCGCTGCCTCCCGTACAGTAGTTAGTAGTTAATTGTTCATTGCCATTAACCATATGCAGTGGATTCTTGCATCAGATGAAAAACCACCTGAGTGGTTCTTACAAGCGATTAAGCAGTATACACCTACATCAAGCGGCAATTTTGCGTCGCAGTTGTTATGGCAACGAGGTATACGAGATGCTTTGCAAGTGAGGGCTTTTGTCAATCCAAAAGCTTATCAACCAGCAAGCCCATTTGAGTTTGGGCAAGAAATGCAACTGGCGGTGGAACGGTTGCAAAGGGCATGGGAAACTGGTGAAAAAATCGCGATTTGGGGAGACTTCGATGCTGATGGTATTACTTCCACGGCTGTACTGTGGGATGGTTTGGGACAGTTTTTTGCTCAAAATACACAGTTAATTTACTACATTCCCAATCGCCTCACAGAATCTCACGGACTTAACTGTCAAGGCATTGATAATCTAGCTAAACATGGCTGCACATTGATTGTAACTTGCGATACGGGCAGCACAAATATTGATGAAATTGCTTATGCTCAACAGCTAGGTTTAGATATTATTGTTACAGACCACCATACCCTGCCACCGGAACGTCCTCCTGTCACTGCTATTATCAATCCCCGCTATTTGCCAAGTGACCATCAATTATTTAATCTTTCTGGAGTAGCAGTGGCTTATAAATTGGTGGAGGCTTTTTATCAAACCTTGCCAAATGTTCCGCAACAACCTTTAGAAGATTTACTGGATTTAGTAGCTGTGGGACTAATTGCTGATTTAGTGCAGCTGAGTGGAGATTGTCGCTATTTGGCGCAGTTGGGAATTGAGCGACTGCAAGAAGATTTTAAGCAACCTCAGTCACTGCGACGGCGTCCGGGAGTAGGGCGATTGTTAGAATTGTGTCAGAAAAGTGGCGATCGCCCCACAGATATTTCCTTTGGTCTTGGGCCACGCATTAATGCCGTTAGCCGCATTCAAGGCGATGCCAGCTTCTGCGTAGAATTACTGACTAGCCGCGACCCCAAGCGTGTCAATCAACTAGCAGAAGTCACAGAATTAGCCAACTCTCGCCGCAAGTCTCTACAAAAAGAAGTGGTAGAGCAAGTTAAGCAAAAGCTTAACCAAATGGACTTATCCACGACTAGTGTCATAGTCTTATCAGATTCCCAGTGGGCTGTTGGTGTTTTGGGCTTAGTCGCAGGGCAAGTAGCACAGGAGACAGGAAAACCGACAATTTTGCTGAGTACGGAATCTGACACGGAGACAGAAGAGGACAAGGGGACAAGGGGACAAGGAGACAAGGAGAAGAATTCTTCTCCCACTCCCCCTCCTCTTCTCGCCCGTGGTTCTGCCCGTTCCATCAACTCAGTCGATTTATACCAACTAGTAAAAAACCAAGCCCATCTTTTGCATCGCTTTGGCGGACACCCCTATGCAGCAGGTTTAAGTTTGTCAGTTGGAAATATTCCTTTATTTACAGAGGCAATTAACCAGCAACTGCGGCAAACTTTAGGAGGCATAACGCTGACACCAACAATCCAAGCAGACTTAGTGGTGTCAGTAGCAGATTTGGGAAAAGAATTATTTTTGGAACTAAAACTGCTAGAACCCTGTGGCATGGGTAACCCTGTGCCGAAATTACTGATCCAAAACTGCTGGTTTGAAAATGCTTGGCATCGCAACCAACAAGATTGGCAGGGAAAAAAAGTACAGTACATTAAAACTGAGTTTGATATTCGAGATGATTCAACAAAAAATCCTTTCCCTGGGATATGGTGGGGACATTATAAAGATGAATTAC
This sequence comes from Chlorogloeopsis sp. ULAP01, assembly GCF_030381805.1. Taxonomy (NCBI): domain Bacteria; kingdom Bacillati; phylum Cyanobacteriota; class Cyanophyceae; order Nostocales; family Chlorogloeopsidaceae; genus Chlorogloeopsis; species Chlorogloeopsis sp. ULAP01. Next base: position 146,473 of record NZ_JAUDRH010000011.1, on the reverse strand, counting down.
CATCGGGGCAATGTGATTGCATTGCAGAGTTAGATTACAATACCTTCAAAAAACGTTACGAAATTCGATTAATTGCTGTACGTCCGAGTGAGCAATTTGCAAGAGTAACTCAACAATCTATACCAATCTTAGACTGGCGTAATATCGTCACTCCCTCCTTCACCCCCCCTCATCCCCTTCTCCTCAAAGAATGCCCCACAAGCTGGGACGATTTACGGGCATGGTTGAGGCGATCGCATCATAACCAGCAACCTTTAGCGATCGCATGGTCGAAACCAGAACACCAACCACCGGAGCAAATTTGGCTGACGTTTGTAGGAATTGCTAAATATCTCAGCCGCACAAATCAAATAGTCAAGCGTGTTCAACTTTTACAGAAATTAGGAATCAGCAACTCTAGCTTGCATTTGGGTTTCAAAGCTTTAAGATATCTAGGTTTTACAGTTCAACGACAAGACCTTTATTTGCAAATTAGCCAGGATACAAACCCTGATTCAACTCTTGCAGAAGCTGCCATTTTCCAATTTTTAGCTGCTGTCCGCGAAGAACAATTCCAACACCAATATTTTGCTGAAGTGCCTCTATCGACAATTGTAGCGATCGCAGTTCAGTCTAATATTCAAGCAAGGTAATTTTACATTTTGAAATATGCTCCAATCTCCTTTAGAATGTAAAAAATTTGAGAATAATCCTCAACGTTTTTAAACAATCTAGCTTGATGAAAATTATTACTCTTTTTTGTCAGTTCTAGCATTAGCTAGTCATTGATAGATGCAATACTCTAAAGGCATACCATGTCTTAGGAGACTACTATAAACTATAATTTTTCAATTCCTAATATTGAATTCCTAATCATTTTTGATTCTATTACCGCTTTGTAAGTTTAAATTTCCCTGCCGTTCACAGCGAAAACCCTGACGCTGCCAAGTTTCCATATCCACATCTTCTAATCTTTTTACTTCCAAGCATTGAGGCTGAATAATCTGACTTAGCCCTGCCCACAATAAGCTGCGAGTCATGTCTAGTCCAGTTTTCACCCAAAACTCTCTATTACCAGGAATTCCAAGCTCTTGGACGATTTCTGTTTCCATCCACATTCCATGTGCGCCAAAGAGAATTTGTCCAAGCCACTTAGCTCTTGGCAAGTGTGTTGGGGAAGTAATTAACATGACTTTATGCACATTCCAGCGACGCAAAATAGGGATACCATAATAAAAATTATCAAAAGTTGAATCAGCACACTTCTCCAAGGTCACATTATTCATTGGGGCTAATTCCCTTTGAAAAATTAGCCAAATGCAAGGATCTGCCGAACCCTGAGAAATTAAAATTTGAGTTTGTGGGTAGTATTTTGTTAATTTAGCAACATAAATTTCCCTGCGAATACTACCACCAAGTACAAACAAGGCATCTACTGGCTTGGAAGATGCTGAAACTAACGTTATAGTAATAAACACTAGCCAGATGCTAAGGAGAAGACTCAACCAAATCGCTATTTTTCGTAAAAATCCCCACTTTTTACCTACTAGGATTTTACGAAGGTGAACTTGACTACCTTGAACTTTACGGTTCATGACGGATTTATATAAAATTTAAGTTCCTGAAACTTCTTAATCTTTAGAATTAAGTTAGCCTAGTAAAATCTACTATTAGGTAATAATGAGTGCAAATTTAGCACTGATGAAAGTGCTATACAAATACAGTAAGCTGACTTGCAAGTTGACGAAGACAAGGAAACTTCTTGAAAGTTAACGCAGTATTTTTAGGAATCTTTAAAGGAAAAAAATGAAAAAAGTTATAGCTTAGTAGGAAAACTTATAAATTTCTAAAAAGCTCGATTGCTACATTGTCAACAACACAATTATTCCAGCTAATATACATGAAACAATCTACAAAACGGTACTCGCTGCTGCAAGTAGCTTTGATTGGAGGGGCGATCGCTTCCACAGCTACTTTATCTGTATTTGGAACAGTTTGGTGTCGTTCTGTTCGTGCAGCACTACAAGATAGCCCTAAACAAGTAGTTGACCAAGTATGGCAACTGGTAAATCGTGAATATGTAGATGGTTCGTTTAACAAAAAAAATTGGCAAGCAATAAGGCTCAGTCTCTTGAGCAAAGAATATACTACCCGTGAACAAGCTTACACCGCTATTCGCGAAGCTTTACAACAGTTAAACGATCCGTACACTCGGTTTATGGATCCTAAACAGTTTGAAGCCCTGACTAGCCAAACATCAGGAGAAGTCTCTGGCATTGGCATCAGGATGGAAATGAATGAAAAAACCAAGCGATTAACGGTTGTAGAAGCTTTAGAAAATTCGCCAGCAATCAAAGCGGGAGTCAAGCCTGGAGATGAGATTGTGGCGATTAATGGTAAATCCACCCTGCAAATGAAAATCGAAGATGCTTCCAAGTTGATTCGAGGTAGGGCGGGTACAATTATAACCTTGCGCTTGCAAAGGGATGGGCAAAATGCTTTTGACCTAAAGCTGACACGGGCAACCATAGAAGTGCCTACGGTGCGTTACGCTCTCAAGCAAGAAGGCAATCGCCGTGTTGGTTATATCCGCTTACGAGAATTTAGCGGACATGCTGCCGATCAAATGCGACGAGCTATCCGCGATTTGAATAGTAAGCAAGTTAATGGCTTTGTATTAGATCTGCGCGGCAATCCTGGTGGTTTGTTGCAAGCGAGTATTGAAATTGCACGGATGTGGCTAAATGACGGCCCCATCGTTCGTACAGTAGATCGAAAAGGTGCCAGCGATCAAACTAAAGCAAATCAAACTGCTCTAACTAACCGTCCCCTCGTGGTGCTTGTGGATAATAACTCAGCTAGTGCCAGCGAAATCCTAGCAGGCGCACTTAAGGACAATAAACGAGCCACAGTCATTGGCACTCAAACCTTTGGTAAAGCCTTAGTACAATCAGTACATGAATTAGCAGATGGTTCTGGCGTGGCAATCACCATTGCCCATTATTACACTCCTCAAGGAACAGATATTAGTCACAAAGGCATTGCGCCTGATATAAAACTAGATTTAACAGAGGAACAACAGCGTCAGTTAGCCTCTAACCCAGATTTATTGGGAACTAGAAACGATCCTCATTACAACCGTGCCTTGGCTATTCTCTCTAGCAATCACTTTGCTCAACCTTTGCAAAATCAACCATCCCAAAAACCAATCAGCGCTCGTGCTAATGATTTGCGATTTTAGATGGGTTCAGGATGAAGAATTGGGAATACTAAATACGAAATATTAGTTAGTGATTAGTAGTTAGTAAAAAATTCTACTAAACATTAACTACTAGCTACTAATAATCCCAAATCCAAAACTTGAACTTATGAATGAACTAGTTCATGCAATCACCAGTGACGCCTTTTTACCAAAGGTATCACTGGTTATTCCTATTTATAACGGTGAAGCTGATTTACCAGAGTTAATTAATTGCCTGCTAGCTCAAACTTATCCAAATCAACGACTGGAATATTTGCTGGTAGACAATAACAGTAGCGATCGCACTCCTGTGATCTTGCAAGAAATTGCCGAAAAATTTCCCTCACTCATTCATATAGAGAACGAAAACCAAATTCAAAGTTCCTATGCCGCCCGCAACAAAGGTATTCGTACCGCCACTGGCGAAATCATAGCCTTTACTGATGCTGACTGTCGTCCACAGCCAGAATGGTTAGAAGTATTAATTGCACCTTTTATGAATCTTGATATAGCGATCGTTGTCGGTGAAATTACGTCTCTATCTCCAAAGAACTTACTAGAAAAATTTGCCGAGCGCCAAGAAACTCTGTCGCAAAAACATACCCTTACCCATAAGTTTTGTCCCTATGGACAAACAGCAAACTTAGCAATTCGACGACAAGCGTTGCAAAAAGTGGGTTTATTTCGTCCCTATCTTGATTCTGGTGGCGACGCGGATATCTGTTGGCGAATTCAACAAGAAAATATTGGGCGCTTGGAATTTGCTCCGGGAGCGATCGTGCAGCATCGCCACCGTAACACACTTAAAGAATTAGAAAGTCAATGGCGACGCTATGGGCGTTCTAACCGCTATTTGCATGAGTTATACGGCGTGGAGTTAATGCGGGATATTACACTTAAGGAATGCGGTTATCGGTTAGTGCGTTGGTTATTAAAGGAATTACCAAAAGATAGCATCAAAATTTTGGCTGGTAGAGCTTCATCGACAGACTTATTAAATACTCCCATTGGTTTGTTTACTGCTATGGCGCGTGCCACCGGACAAAGGGAAGCCAAAATACCGGAAACAGCAAAGATAATTGAAATGTTGTAATAATTTCTAACTTCTCACTACCAAATATTATATGAGTGGATTATTCATAAATAGTTATACCGATTCAAAAAATGTTTGCAACACATCCTGATGTAGAGACGTGCCATGGCACGTCTCTACAATGTCTATTTGTCGCATTCTTTTTTCAAATTGGTATTAGTTTTCTGTTCGTTGACTCAATTGCACCACTGTTTAAGTTATCTAAATAATCAAGGATAGCTTGAATCAGTCTTTCAGTTTTTTGAAATAAAGCAGCATTTAAAATACCTGGTGCGATCGCTTCAACTTCAAACGCAAAACCATTTTCAGATCAGCAGTTTAAAAAGGAGCTATCTTTGCCTGGCTCAATCCAACTATAAACTTTGTAAATATACTAGAAGTTGAATAAGATAGATACAACATCGTTTACTTGTAGCTATTATCATTCCAATGCAGTAGTGAGCAACTACACATTCATTCATAGTTATAATATTCAGTTTGATCACGATACTATGATTGCCATATCTCGATAAATTTCTAAAAAAGCTATAATTTTCAGCAATGTTATTACCATTTCAACTCTACATCGACTGAGGTTAATGACTATGTTCTGGGCAGACCATGTTGGTTTACAAAGATTCTATAAAGGTTGGAAGGTATTGATAGGTCAGAAACCGACTGATAGAAAAACACGACTGACTCTATCCCTACAGAAGGAGCTAGAGTGGGTAAAAGAGTATTTGTCTGTAGATACTGTTACGTTTTTGATGCCAGTCCAAAACCATCAACAGTTAGCTGTGTACGCCACAATAGGGCTTGAGGAAGAAATTGTACAGCAAATCCGTATTCCTGTTGGACAAGGGTTTGCCGGTCACATTGCCGCAACCATGAAGCCAGTGACAGTGAATAACTTATCGGAAATAGAGATAGTAAGCCCTATTCTGCGCCACAAAAAGCTTAAATCTCTTGTCGGTATACCAATACCGATCAAAGGGAATATGATTGGAGTGCTGCATATTGGTAGTTATAAGTCTCATTTATTTACTGAGTACGATTTGCAGCAACTGCAACTAGTTGGGCATCGTATCAGTTGGATGATCAAAGATTCAGGAGTGTTAAATTTTGAGTACAGTCACCGTAATCAAGAACATTGCTTGAAAACAATCGGCTGCAATATTCGCCAACTCTTCGCGTCAAGTTACTATACTTTAAAAGAGCAGGTACTAACATTCGCAGCCTACGCTCAAACTTATCTACACTCTAAACAAGGAAAAGTCCAATTTTATCATTAGTAAAAGATTATACACAAATTTAGAAACTAACCATACAGGGGTGTAGAATGCCCCCTGTTGACATCAAAACTTTATAAAAATTTACTCCCAAGCATTTAAATGAGAGTTAAGTTGATTAGCTTTCACAATAAGTTGCTTATTTTCGCTAAATTTAAATAAATGATGAGGAAAGGAAATTTTAGATGTCAGCACAACTGTTACTGGTAGATGATGAACCGGGATTGCGTGAAGCAGTGAAAGATTATCTACAAGAAAGCGGTTTCAGCGTTCAAGTCGCCAGTAACGCTCGCGAAGGCTGGGAATTGATGCAACAAAGTATGCCTGACCTTGTGATTTCTGACATTATGATGCCTCAGGTAGATGGATATCAGTTCCTCAAGCAATTGCGCGAAGATCCTCGTTTCCAGTTATTGCCAGTGATTTTTCTTACGGCTAAAGGTATGACAACCGATCGCATCCAAGGTTATCAAGCTGGAGTGGATGCTTATTTGCCCAAACCCTTCGATCCAGATGAATTAGTCGCAATAGTTGAAAACTTGCTTGCTCGCCGCGCTACCAAAACTCAAACTACGACCGAAGATGGCGAAACACCTGATATTGCCGATTTAGCGAATCAGATTGCTCAAATTAAGGCATTATTAACTCAAAAAAATGCGCTTACTCAATCTCCACCACCTTTTACAATTGACTTGACCCCCAGAGAACAAAGTGTTTTAAATTTGGTAGCAGAAGGGTTAATGAATAAAGAAATAGCCAGGCGCTTGGATACTAGTGTTCGCAATGTTGAAAAGTATGTCAGCCGCTTGTTTAGTAAAACTGGTACAAATAGCCGTACTGAACTAGTTCGTTTTGCCCTCGAACACGGTCTTGCCAAATAAATTAAGTATTTTGTCTTGTCAATTATATTTTATGTGGCTTCTAACCACAACACTATTCATAATTGTGGTGGTTAGAAACCGCACTTGAGATAATAATGGGGAAACCACTGTAACTATCCCACCTTCTTTAGATATTAATATCTATCAAGTTGAAATTGATAGTTCAAGAGCTGACTCGGCATGATTTAACAATTCACCATCCACAAATCAGGTTTAAAATCCCAAGTTTTGAGAACTGTGGCACCCTTAGCTTTGACTCAGCAAAACAGAAATCTGTCAAATAAGTAAAATCTGTAATAAAAATTGTTAATAGCTAATACCTCGATAAGTAGAAAGAAGAGGGCTGGTTCTAGTAAATACCTGGAAATATAATTTCAAAATCTGAAACCTTTGAAAAACAACAAGCACGGCACACTAAGCTTGAAAACACCTATCCATCATACAAAGGTGAAGGCTACTGTCTTGTTAAGAGAGTGAATAAGCTAGTGAGCAAACCCAAAAAAAATTGCTACTTACTCGTTAAAAGTTACACCACTGCTAGCAATTACAGCTTTCATCATTAAGCATTTTCATTAGAATTTCGCAAACGCATTAATTGGCGTCGCATCTGTGGTGAAGCTTTAAGCTCTGAAATTTCTTGCGCTTTTACAGAAGCTTGTAGGGTTTCTAAAAAGTCATCAGCACCTTCAGTTAAAGCATCGAGTAGCACTTGTAACAATTGCTCGCGATCGCCTAATAAACTTTTTTCTTCTATTAATCGGAACTTCAGATGTATTTCACACTCATAAACACCTACTTCGATATTATTTATTTGACGTGGTAAGGCTTTAGAGTTCATAGCTGTTAGGATTCCTTTACTTTATAGTGAATGGGGTGAGAGAGCTATACCTACAAGCAAAAAATCTTTATGTTTTTTTCAGAACCAAAATATTTGAATTAACCCTTTTTTTTAGAGAAACAAAATTTGTATCTCACTTTTCCTCTCCTGCGTATTTTTTATAGCTAAACTTCACTACTGTCAAGTTTCTTGTCAAGGTTCAAATATTGCAGCGCCTAGCTGTGGTTGAACCAAGCCATAACTATTATTCAGTTTTTAAGATTGTATACAATAAAGTTTCTGTAAGAACTAGTTCTAGCTTTTTAAAGGTTTTTACATCAACTTTATCTCCACGTCAATAACAGTTTGAGTTTTTACTGAAAATTTAGTATTTTTACGTAAGTAAAATCGCTGATTTTTTCTACATTAATGAAAGCCAGACGTTATTGTGCCTAAATTACGTAAAATTACTAGATGTACTAATTTTGCATTCTTACTAAATAAACAAGATTGATAGACATAGTTAGCAAAAACTAAAATTCTTTTTGGGAAGACAATTATAGACATGATTTTAATGATTCGCCAAGTATCTTACTTTAGTTCATTACCAATTGCAGGAGTCGAGTATAAATATGCATTAGCATTTACATAGGTAGAATTCCTGGCTGCTAAAGCAAAAAGCAATTTTTTTGTTCATCTAAAGATAAAAAGTTGTCGGAAGAAAAAATTCGCCATTAGTTCTAGCACAACCCTCCATAAACTATTCACGCTTAGTGCGAACAAAGTTACTATATGCTCAGAACTTGGTAGGTGGGCAAGCCAATTGTAAGAGTACACAAGTGCGCATCCGGCTGGTGCTGCTGTTTTTTTACCGATGTAGAGCCTCCTCAACAGCATTTTCTTTCTTGCTTTTCTCGTCGCATGGCATGGCTTCACAGAGGAGCCAGTCAATCTTAACAACGAAATTAATCAATAGGTTAACCACACGTTTAGTTTGGTAAGAGATAAAATTTCAACCCCACAAGACAGATTGATAATTGACGTAGGAAGAGTAATTGCCTATGCTGACAAAAAAGGCATTGCCTCTTCTGTTTAGGGTTTTGGCGACCATCTTAGCTAAAGATTCGACGGGATTCAAGCTCACCAAAAGCATCTGCAATAATTTTCAGTGTAAAGATTTTGTTTCATGTCAATCCCCAATAGGGATTAAGATGGAACTATCCCCAATCAAAAACCAAAAGCCCGATTAGTATTAGGCTGCCCGTAGCATTACGTAAGTGTTTGCTTGTATTCTATTCAAACAAGAAACTGCGATAACCCCAATTTGACACTGTTATGGACGACAACCCAATGCTCCTCAAGTCCACAACCCGACACATCCGTATTTTTGCGGCTGAACTAGATCGGGATGGCGAGTTGGTTCCCAGCAATCAGGTTTTAACGTTGGATGTTGACCCAGACAACGAATTTATCTGGAATGAAGATGCTTTGCAAAAGGTTTATCACAAATTTGATGAACTGGTGGAGGCATATAGTGGTGCAGACCTAATAGACTATAATTTACGTCGCATTGGCTCTGATTTGGAGCATTTTATGCGATCGCTTTTGCAAAAAGGTGAAATTAGCTACAATCTTACTTCCCGCGTCACAAATTACAGCATGGGACTGCCCCAAGTCGCACCTGAATAAGATAGCAACAGTTATGAGTTAGGAGTTGTCAGTGATGGCTTGATCAACTCCTAAATCTCTTAACAGTAGGTTGTATCTAGTCTGACTTTTCCCCACAGACAACTTTTTAGAGTTAAAGAAAATTATTGTGCTGTTAGTAATGTTGTAAAATTCATCCAGTCATTACAGCAAAGACAAAATTAATTAAGAAAAGTTCTGCCTACACCAATTTAACCTAGCTGTCAACAACTAACTCAGAGCGGAGCAAAATCTAAAGACAAAACGCTAACTCAAATGATGAAAAAATGTAGCGATCGCCTACACAACATCATCAATTAGCAAAAATAGTACTAAATCTTTCCAATCAAATTTGGATTTTGATTTAGATTCAGACATAGTACGATTTTGACTCAGTAATTAAAGCCTCAGTCAAAGCAAAAGCTTGGCTGAGGCTGATTGTTATCTATTTACTAATGAATCAGAAGTTAAACTGATACCATAGTGAGTGGTACTTTGAGAAAATTTTAATTTTTATTTCTACCTTTTAATCTCTCGCCGTTAATTTCCACTCATCCTTTTACCACCACTGCCGATTTCCTTCTTCATCAACTCGCGCTTCTCGAATCACATCTGATATTTCTTCAGCATCTTTAACATGATGTAACGCTTTTTTTTCACCGTCCGGCTCTTCTACAACAAAGTAAGTCGGTACCTCGATCTGATCGCCTGTGATATCGGGGGCGTTTACCGCTTGTTGTTGGGATTTTTCTTCGATTGTTTGTGGCTGATCAGAAATTACATCACCAGGATTGGCGGTGCGATGAATTTTTTTTTCTTTGTTATCTTCCATTACACTTTCACAGATGAGATATGTTAAATTTGCAGTTAAAGTAGCAGGCAAAATAAACTTAATACTTTGGCAATCCTAGATTGCCACAAAGTGAAGACTAGCTATTTAGCTGTCTTCATCAGTTTATTGGCACCTAACTACCTATCAAACTAAAAGAAATAACAGTACATTCTCTTCTTTCTATAGGGGTAATTATTCTAAAAAATCTAATTATGGTAGTTTTATGGATTGATAGCTGGTTGTGAATTGAGCGGTCTGGTTGGTGGAGTAGCCCATAGAGGAAACTTCAGGTGGACTGAGGACATTGTTTAGACCGACCTTAGCACCTAGCTTCTTTTGCAAGTTAAAATCATGATCCAAGTTGGATAGATCTAGTTAAGGAAACATCAGCGGTTGAGAGTACCGCTGCCAGTAATGTTGAAGAAATTGCCAATTGCAGATCGGTGGGAAAACTATGGAAAATGATGCGGCTACGCTCTACTGCCCAAATGAAAATTGTCAGGCTCTCAATCCTCTTACCCACAACTTCTGCCAGCGATGCTCTACACCCTTACCTAAACGCTTCCTTTGGGCTGTCACAGATGGATTGAACTTGGGTCAAAGGGGAGATATATTAGATGATCGCTATTTAGTCATAAATAGATCTATTGTTTTAGATACCAAACCTGGTTATTTACCTCAAACACCAGATCCAGACAAATTACACGCTATTAGACCTTATTTAAGACTATTTTCCTACCGCTTGCATATACCGCAGGTATACGGAATCTTGCCACTTTTTGATGGACAGCAAGAACGAGAAATACTACTTTTAGAAAAATCTCCAATTAAAATTACAGACGTTACAGCCTTAAGCGAAGTAGATTTGTATAGCGAATTTACCTCTGCTTGGTGTAATGCTACATCAATGCGCCAACTAAATTGGCTTTGGCAGATAGCGCATCTGTGGCAACCCCTAGCAAGTGAGGGCGTTGGTTCTAGCTTGTTGAACTCCCAATTATTGAGAGTGGAAGGATCGTTAATTCGGTTGCTAGAATTACCATCACCTCAGGATTTTGTCCCAAGCTTATCTGAGTTAGGCGAATTTTGGCAACAATTGCAGCCAGGAGCAAAAAGTGCGATCGCCGAGTTTGTTAGCGAAATTTGTCATTATTTAATTAACAAAGATATACAAGCCCCAGAGCAATTAATTAGAGTTTTAGATAAAGGACTGGCAGAACTAGGGCAAGCCCAATCTCCGAAGATTACAATTGCAACTAAAAGCGACACAGGGCCAAGTCGCCAACGTAACGAAGATGCCTGTTATCCTCAAAGTGGTAGCATCATTACTAAACCACCCCACTCCTGTGCTTTGACAATAGTTTGTGATGGCATTGGTGGACATGAGGGTGGCAATGTAGCATCGAATTTAGCAATTGACACTATTCAACATCAGGTACAGGAACTGACTAAAGTTCCTTACGACCATATAGATCCTATTCTCCTACTAGAAGACTTACAACGGGCAGCAGCTGTTGCTAACGATAAAATCAGCCAGCGCAACGACAGTGAAAGTCGCCAAGGACGCCAACGGATGGGAACAACCCTAGTGATGGCTTTACCCGTTGGGCATGAAATTTATATTGCTCATGTTGGCGATAGTCGTGCTTATTGGATCACACCTTACGGTTGCTATCAAGTTACCCTCGATGACGATGTCGCCTCCCGTGAAGTACGCTTAGGCTACGCAATTTACCGGGATGCCGTGCAACAGGGTGCTTCTGGTTCTTTGGTTCAGGCGTTGGGTATGAGTCCTAGCAGTTCATTGCATCCCTCTGCCGAACGTTTTCTTGTTGACGAAGATTGTATTTTCCTGCTGTGTTCTGATGGTTTGAGTGACTTTGACCGCGTCGAACAGTATTGGGATACAGAAATTTTACCCCTACTGCAAGCAAAGACTGACATAGCAAGTATTACAGAGCGGTTGATCGAGATAGCAAACACCGTAAATGGACATGATAATGTCACAGTTTCTTTAGTACACTATCAAGTTCAATACTCTGAACCAGAAACCAAATTAGCAAAAGTCTTGCCTGAGTTTTTTAGCATTTCAGCAGTAACAAAGGCTTCGTCTCCAACTCTACAAATTAAGCCAGAGGGTTTTAGCTACAACCAAAAAACTCAAGTAATTCCTGATACTGCACCTAGTAAGCGTTCTCAAGTACCACTACAGCTAGTTATTATTTCAGTATTAGTACTCCTTGGTGGTTTTGTCGGATACTTGTTGCGCCAAGGAGGATATTTAAAGGGGAAAGTTCCTGATTCTCCACCAATTACAAGCACTATTCCTCCTGTTACTGTCACCTCACCACCACCTGTGGCAAGCGATCGCGCCGCGCTGATTCAAACTGCAAATGAAATATCATTTACTACAATTGACTCATCTTCAAAATCGGTAATTGTTCCAGCTGGTAGTGTGTTGCAGATTCTCAATGATATTCAACAAACAAATCCAAAATCTTGGGTGTACTTGCGAGTCTGCTCTGTGGGAGAAGGAGTTACTCTATCTACAAATCCATCCAATCCCCTATCAACTCCCATCGCTAAAAAACCGATGGTAAAGCAGGGACAAGAAGTTAGGATACAATTAGCCGAGTTTAATTTATTGCCAAATATTTCTACACCCGCACCTAAAATTAATCAATGCCTAGCAAGTAATACTGCTGTCACTGCTGGGGAAGAGCCATCATCCGTTGAGTCTACTCCTACACTTAAACCTGAAAATAAAGTTCCAACATCAAGATATTAATGCTGTTAACAGCAGTGAGTCAAAAATAGATAAACTAGTAAAAGCCCGAATTTGTACAAGTAAAAGCCAGAATCAGTAACTTAAAAAAGGCAAATTGTTGTCTCATAAAATAATTATTTGTGATTTGAAATTTTTCATCTTACGCTTTTTATGTAATGAATCCATCCCTGAACTTGGCGATTTCCCATCTTGTCAATACCGGCCCTGACAATTTCGCTATTTGCGTTTTTGAAGCTCCTTATCCTAGTGGTCGTGTGATTCATGATTGCGTTTGGCATCCGGGCTTAACTCATGCATGGCAAGAGTGGCAGCAGATGTTTGCTCTTCATAGTCGCTTAGACATTTCTTTTGGAGTCACACCTCAAACCCAAAACATACCCTCAAACGAGTTGCTTCCTCTTACTTCTAGTCAGACAACCAATTACACCAGTCGTCTGATGCAATATTTAGGCATGAGTCTGTGGCGCTGGGTATTCGACGGGCCGATTTTGGGGTGTCTGGAACGCAGTTCCGGGATCGCTATGGGTCAGAATACACGTTTGCGCTTTCGATTAGAAATTCGCGATCCAAGGTTAATAGCTTTGCCTTGGGAAATCATGCAACGCGAAGCTGGGCAGTCAGCAATGTCATTGTCCCAAAATATTTTATTTAGTCGTACTACAAGCGAAGTTGAACCTCTGCCGCGTTTGCGACTTGATCGCGATTTAAATATTTTGCTTGTTTTGGGAGAAAATGAAAACCTCCAGCTAGACAAAGAAGCAGCTATTTTAGAACAAACCCTTGCCACTGGCTCTGGATTTGGCAGTAATTTCCAGGGATACGCACCTTGTACTGTTAAGACACTTTTGCAACCAACCCCACAGCAGTTAATCAAAGAGCTAGAAACAAAAGCTTACAATATATTCTTTTACGCTGGTCATGGTCTACCAGGCCCCGATGGAGGATATCTGTTTTTGCGACCGGAAATGCGTCTTAATGGCATGGAATTAGCACAAGTGTTATCCCATACTGGTGTAAAGCTCGCTGTTTTCAATGCCTGTTGGGGAGCGCAACCTGCTGCTGTTCAAGGACAAGCTATACCCTCAAGTAGTTTGGCAGAAGTTTTGATCCGTAATGGTGTGCCTGCTGTTTTGGGAATGCGCGATCAAATAGCTGATCAAGAAAGTCATTCCTTTATTCAGTCCTTTGTCCAAGGTTTACAAAAGCGACTGCCGATAGATCATGCTGTTGCAGAGGCAAGACAACACCTGTTAACAGTTTATAAATTCAACCAACCCGCTTGGACATTGCCGGTTTTATACCTACATCCAGAATTTGATGGCGAATTGCTCAGAAGCTATGAGGAAGGAATTACGGAACTACCAGAAACTTCTATACCTGGGATCGGTTCTTTGTTTCCTGCTGCCTGGTTAAAGTCGGCTGGTAATACCTATACGCTTCAAAGTGGAGTGACTCGGATTGGTCGCACCGCAGATAATGATATTGTCATTCCCGAACCATCCGTGTCTAAGCGTCATGCCGAAATCTTATGCCGCAATACTTTCACAGGCGCTACTCCCGTGCGAACCTATTATCTACAAGAAAAGTCCACCTATGGTACGACTTGGATTTTACGCCCTAATGGTTGGCAGCAAATCCATCGACAGGAAGTGCCTTTAGAACCAGGAATGCAACTAAAGTTTGGTAGTATGAGAAGTCATTGTTGGGAGTTTACAATCGAGGACTCCTAAATTTTTCAATATTTAGAACGTGTTGTTTACAGTTGTAGCATTCAGTAAAAAATATCAGATATATCTAACAAAATTAAATTTCCCGTGCGGAAATTATGTGCCAGCAGTTGTAGCTGTAAATACCACGAATTAATTGATTGGGAGACGAGACATGAATAACAAAATCAACAGCTCAGATGATTTTCAAACTCTACCATCTCAAATGGATTTGGAATTCTTAGAAGCTCTACTACAACCTGAAGATGCTACTTATCCTTGGAATCCAATCCAAGAACAGTCAGATGAGTACTTTGCTCAACTCGAAGAACAGTTCGCTCTTCAAGATGTGCTGGAAGATGAACTTACTATCCGCTCGCAAGCTTTCTACAGCCAGTTAGATACGCTGTGGACTGCTAATACAGAGCAATACAATTGTAGTATGAAGCAAAGCATAGTTGCTAGACTTCAAGAAAGTTTACAAACTAGTTTTGCTACACGTGTACCCCAAGAATGGTTGAGAGCGATCGCTCAAAAAACAACTGAAATGATTAACTCTAAGCAGTCAATGGCGGAGCAATTAGTGGATTGTGTTCAGGGTTTACTACCTGGTTGGGGTTCAGAGGATTTGTTGGTATTAGCCCGTCCTTATGCCTACGCCATGAGGAGTAACGAGTCACAAAAAACAGCTGAAAATGTAGTTAATAACGTTGGAGAGGGCGAGTGGGCAAATTTATCTGAAATTGAGCAAGCAAGAATCAGCTTCGCGATCGCTTACTATGCGCTTCGGAAAATCAACACTTTGCAAGGAGAAGCCTAAACTCAATCTACGCTGTATCTGGATTAATTCGATTCTTTTGGCAAGTAGTTCTGCCTACAAGTGGCGCTTCATATTGCTTTCAGTAGCTATCTGAAATATATTTACTGGTTATAAAAGCGCCATTTTTTTAGCATCAAGAAGCTGATCGTAAATTCCATTATTGCTCTATCTACAGACAGAAATTATTAAATATTAATTATTTATTTCTATAAACCTAGTCCATTTGTAGGTAGACTACTGCCGCCTGTAACCTGTATCCTGTCACCTCATTTACCTATCTAGGCCCAAGAAAGCGAGTAGCAAAATTATGTTCACGTGTGGGTGATAATGCCCGTGCTTTCAGGATTGCTGCCATCAAAAAGGCATAAGACAACACACCTACAACTACCAGTAATAAGCCATTGAGAGTTCCGGTAGCGTTCCACAAAGCATGGAGTCCAGAAGCAGTTAGGTAACCAATTAGTAATATTTGCCAGCTTTTTCTCGGTTTGAGAACAGCTAACCCAATAAAATAGCCGAGATAACCGCTATAAGCCATATGTCCTGCCACAGAGCCTAAAATCCGGGGAATTAAAAGTTGTAACCCTGCCAGTTGACCGGCTCCGTCCCCTGCTTGAATGGCAACATTTTGTGTAATTTGTGGTACGTATTGGCCTAGTGTTTCCAACAGGGTAAAGCCTACGGCAGAAGCGGTTCCTAACAAAATGCCATCCAGAGGTTCCCAGACACCGATACTTTCCCGCCAAGGCGATCGCACTCCTTTACCGATCGCATAGGCTATGAGTATAGGTAATGCTTTGATCAATTCCTCCATCAAGCCCGCACCAAAAAAGTAGCGGATTAGTAATTCTGTAAAGGTAATAGATTCCTGATCTGAGGGCAAGTTTCCCGGTAGTCGATCACGAAATACGAAGATAAACAAATCTAACAGCGGACTGAGCAAAATGATGATCGTTGTTAGTGCCGCACCTAATAAAACCCACCAAGGCTTGCGCTTTCCACACAGTTGGTAAATAAAATAGTAGGCGGCAAATGCAATATAAGAGCCGACAATTACTTGGTTCGCTTGTGGATCGCCTACAGTGGCAAACATTAATACGACAAAGACGACTGTGAGAATTCCTGGTATCAGATAAGCTTTACGAGTGAGGTCTTTGCCAGTAGAAATAATTGGAAACAGTTGGGTAAAACTGACTGAAGAATCAGGAAGTGTGGGTGGTTGATATCCTGCTGGTGGTAATGATGTAGCGTCGGAAACAGATGATATTACAGTATGTTGGTGGTTGATTGTGTACTCAAACAAAAATTCTGGCCCATCATAACCGAGAGTAATGCGATCGCCCGGCATCAATTGCTGACAACCCTGCAAGCGTTGTCCATTTAAATAGGTACCATTGGCACTATTGAGATCGCAAATCACCCAATTACATTCGCTATCGGTCGATGAAGGGAGAGGACGAACGACCGCATGACGACGAGATACCATGCGATACATCATGGCATCTAAGACAACTTGACAGCTGGGATCGCGTCCAATTACTACTTCTTTACTGGGGAACAGCGAGTAGCGAAATTCTGATCCGTAAGCTGTTACATTACCAGACACTAGCCGCAGAAATGCATTTCGTCGTGCGTTTTTGCCCGTCATTGAGTTGCAGGGTAGTAATAAATAGATCGAAACAATAACTAGCAATAGGAATTAACCTTAGCCACATTAATAGCAGCGTTGCTAAATACAACTATAGCTTTACTCTTTGTTGAGAAAATGGAAATTAAAGAAATCAAAATAAAAATGTTATTAAGGTTATTAACTATCAGTTTTTGCTTTTAGTTAACTGTTGATTACTAAAAGATATGATAGTGGGTTCAATCTTCCTCGCAATTGGATGAAAACTGTAGTGTGAGCAAGGAACTGCATCAGTAAAAGCCGATACGGTTCCTTGGATACTAATAGCTTGTGGTTTCAGATGGGCGATCGCTTAACTTACTGTTGCCATTTCGGGATGCTCAATCTTCGTGCCAAGAAGTTTCAGGAATTCTGCTAGCCAACGAGGATGAGCAGGCCAAGCCGGCGCAGTTACCAAATTGCCATCAACTATTGCCTCGTGCGCTGGAATTTCTACATAGCTACCACCTGCACGATGTACATCTGGGCCACATGCAGGATAGGCTGTGCAACTTTTTCCTGCCAAAACATCCGCATCTGCCAGGATTTGTAAACCGTGGCAAATTGCAGCGATCGGCTTGTTAGTTTCGGCAAAATGACGAGTGATTTCTAATACCTTCTGATTCAAGCGGATATATTCTGGTGCGCGCCCTCCAGGAATAACTAGAGCATCATAGGTATCAGCTTTTACTTCTGCAAAAGTTGCATTTAAGGTGAAGTTGTGACCAGGTTTTTCACTATAAGTTTGATCACCTTCAAAATCGTGAATCGCAGTTCGTACCTGTTCGCCTGCTTTTTTATCAGGGCAAACAGCATGAATTGTGTGTCCTACCATTTGTAGCGCTTGAAAAGGAACCATTACTTCATAATCTTCTACATAGTCCCCAACAAGCATCAAAATTTTCTTTGCAGCCATATTTTATGTCCTCGCTTTGATGCTAAAAAATCACCGATACAAAATCTACACTATCTTTGTATTTTTATAACTTGGAATTTTTGATCCACTTTGCTGACTTTCTAAATTTACAATTAAATTGTGCAATTTTTTAATTTTATGTACTACGATTTATTGAACAGATTGAATTCCTTTAATGCAGGCACAAAATTTTTATTCTCATGTCCAGAACGGCTGAGTTTAATCAAGGCAAAACGTTGTAATGGAGTTAAGCTTGCCCACTGTTCAGTTGTAATAACAATACTTATTTCCTGAGCTTTTTCATTAACGCTAGTTGGTACAGTTTTAACATCCATCCATGCAGGATGAGACTCAATCGGCAATTCGCTTGCTGGTGTGCCAGTACGTTGTAAAATCAACTCTTGAATATATTCTCGATAAGCTTGAATTTCAGATTCTGTTGAACAAGGTAATTCAACTAAATTTTGGCGTTCCAACTGAGTCATGTGATTCCAATCTAATAATTTCAGCTTAATTCCACAAGTATCTAGTTTGCAGCGCACCTGCATAGGGATACAACGCAAAGACTCAACAAAATCTGCTTCAAATTGAAAAAATTCTGTCATAAACTAGAACCAATGAGAACTAGTAGAAATTAATTAAGTAGAAGTCAGAAGATAGAAAGTTGTAGGGTGTGTTATGGCTACGTAGGTATTTGAGAGTGTAAGAGAGCGAGAGCTAGCCGTAAAGCACCAAGAAATGCGGTAATTGACGCGTTGTTTTAATGTACTTTACAATTTAAGGTTTACTAGCATAAACCCTACACTACAAATTAATGTCTAGCGTTCGTGCTACGAATCATCCAGTAACTTATTGATAAAGCAAGTATGGCCACTCCTAAACCAATAATATCAACACCTGATACTTTCTCTAGGTCAAGAATAATAATTTTACGAGCCACTGCAATCAATGAAGTTACGATTACTAATTCTACTTGCAGAACGTGTTTTTTGAGATAACCTGTGATATTTTCTAAAATTTCTAAAGCTATTAAAATATTTAAAAATAAACCAAATATTTTATATAATGTGGTATTAAACTTTCCATATGGCGCGGTAAATAGCTCTTTAAAAAGAAAAAAACCTAAATCTCCGATCGCTGTTAGAATAACCAGCACCATAAAAATAGAGAGAACTTTAGACACCAGCACCTCTATATTTTCTATTAGGTGCATAAAGTTCTCATCTTTGCTAGTTTCTTTGACTTGCTTAAAGAGTTTCCGCATCTGCTAGACCCCGTTTTAGATAAAAATTTTATTCAGAAAGAAGGGGTTTACCTAGCTAGCAGCTTATCATTATAGGGGTTGCACTAGGTGAGAAGTTAGAAAAAAGAAGTCAGAAGTCAGAATCAAGAATATTCTTTATTCTATAGAGGCTGAGAAGTTGTTACCTATAGAGTGTTGGTGAATTTACTGATTCTTCTTTGAAAACCTTACTTTGTAAGTGGTGTGCAGTCATTCTGGCTTCTAAAATTCTGTATTGTAAGTTCTTTGTTCAATGGGTTTGCTGATAAACCCTCTGTGAAATTTCTGTAACTGTTAGCTCAATATTAGCTGGTACTAGCTGTACCGCACAAGCTTTTAATTCTGGTTGGAGGGAATCAGGGCAAGATTCTGGATGAGTAAGAGCGTTGGCTTCTGCATTGTCTGCCCACAGCGCCCCCCAATGCATAGGGACAAACACTGTACCAGGAGCGATCGCCTTAGTAATTTTGGCTGGAAACTTAGCTTGGGAACGGCGCGATCGCACTTCTACAAATTGGTTATCACTAATTCCTAAAACAGCAGCATCACGGGGATGAATTTCAATAAATGGTTCAGGGTGCATTTGGCGAGTTTTTTCGATTCGACCGGTGCGTGTTTGGGTGTGCCAATGTCCATAAAGCCGTCCAGTCGTCAGCACAAAGGGGTAATTCGGATCTGGTGGTTCTGCCAGCCCCCGTGAGTGATACGCTCCAAACCGAGCACGTCCATCAGGAGTGTGAAAACGCAAATCTGTATAAAGCCGCTTGCCTTGGCGAGAAGAAAGGGAGTTTTCTTTCCCCGCTTCCCCGCGTCTCCTCGTCCCCGCGTCCTCTTCATTCCCCGTGTCTCCTTGTCCCCGCGTCCCCGTGTCCCCTTCCGGATGCGGCCATTGAGTAGGGCCTTGTGTTTGTAATTGCTCGTGACTCAAACCCGTCATATCGCAAGGGCGATCGCGTGTTAGTTTGACAAACTCCGCGTAAACTTCAGCAGAATTAGCAAAAGCGAACTCGCCCACAAAACCTAACCTACGACCAACTTCGGCAAAAATTTCCCAATCTGCTTTCGCTTCTCCTGGCGGTCGGCGGAATGCCGGACACAGTGTTACTGTTCGTTCGGAATTAGTCATCACGCCAGTTTTCTCACTCCATTGCGCTGCTGGTAATAAGACATGGGCATAGGCAGATGTTTCTGTTGGGTAATAAGCGTCTTGGTAAATGGTAAAAGGCGATCGCATCAACGCTGCTTGAGTTCGTTTCAAATCCGGCATACTCACCGCCGGATTGGTAGCAGCAATCCACAATAGGCCTACAGAGCCGTTTTCCAACCCCATAATCATGTCCCAAGCGCTCATTCCTGGAGTAGGTGAAATCTGTCCTCGCTTTAGTCCCCAAACGTCTTCAACTTCAGCACGGTGTTGGGGATTTTTCACCAATCGATAACCAGGCAACAAGTGTGCCAAACCCCCGGCTTCTCTTCCTCCCATCGCGTTTGGCTGACCTGTAAGCGAAAAAGGCCCAGCTCCTGGCTTGCCAATTTGTCCGGTCATCAGGTGCAGGTTAATAATAGTTCTAACCTTCGCTGTACCTTCTGAGGACTGATTCACACCCATTGACCACAGAGAAAGTACGCGCTGGGCTTGACTCCAGTATCGAGCTGCTGTTTCTAAATCTTCAACGCTGATGCCGCATTGATGAGCTACCACTTCTGGAGAGTAGTGCCGAATCACCTCAGCATAAGCAGAGAAGTTACTGGTACATTCATCAATAAAACCAGCATCAATATAGCCCCAACGCATTAATAAATGAGCAATCCCATTCAACAAATCGATATCTGTGCCAGGACGAATAGCTAGATGTAGATCTGCGGCTTCTGCTGTGGGTGTGCGTCGGGGATCAACCACAATCATTTTGACTTTGCGATTCTTTTTGTGGTATTTCTCCAGTCGGTTGAAAATGATAGGGTGGCATTCTGCTGTGTTAGTACCAACTAAAAAGGCACAGTCGGTTAGCTCTAAATCCTCATAACAACAAGGAGGCCCATCCGAGCCAAAGCTTTGGATGTACCCAGCCACAGCACTAGACATACACAGGCGAGAGTTGGCATCAAAATTATTGCTGCCCAAGCATCCTTTCAAAAGTTTCTGGGCTATGTAGTAATCTTCAGTTTGAAATTGCCCCGAACCATACATACATATGGCTTCTGGCCCTTGGGTGAAACGCACTGTTTGAATACGCTTGGTGATGATATCAAAAGCTTCCTCCCAACTGACACGTCGGAACTCCCCATCCAAGGATTCTCGTACCATTGGGTATTGCAGTCTGTTTTTGTCTAAAGACTCAGCGATCGTAGCACCTTTGACACAAACCATTCCTTGACTGGATGGATGGGTTTTATCACCCCGTACCCGCCAAATTGGATTTCCTTGATTATCTCGATAAGTTGCTTTGCCTGGTTGCGCTGGTGGGGAGACTTCTAATCCACAGCCTACACCACAGTAAGGACACAGAGTTTTGGTAATTTCAGTCATGGTAATCGCACCATGTTCCTTGTTTATTTAAATACTGAAGTCAAGTTTTGTAAATGAAAGTTTTGAACAACTGCTGTATTTCCAATACTTTTATATTCAATTCAATTTATTTAAAAAAAACTTGAAATATTTATCTAGAAGTTGATTCATTTAAAGATTAATTTGGAAAATTTTAGTTTATTTAAATTAGATTAATTACTGGCAAAAGTATATTTACTTAAATTAAAGAGCAAGTCAACCACATAAAATGTTTCCTGTGATACAATTTTTGAGTTAAGAGGTAATTTTTAGTCTGAATTTATATTATTTAATCAATAAAAATTAGTTATACATAATTTTTAAAATATACTTATAATTCTGTATGATCGCAATATTAATTAGCCTAACTAAAATCAAAACTTACATAACCTACTATATTATTTAGATAGTTATTACTCATCTTAACGACTCAGTAGAAATAGTTAAATAATTAAGTACAGATTGTAAGTATATACAGCTTTAAAAGCCTGATTTTAGATTGTTTTTCGTCACTATCAACAAAAATGTAATTTATTTATATCTAACTGAATAGTTAAATATTTCTAAGAAATTAGATATAAAAAGTGATGAATAATTAATTAAAATCTGAGGAAATATTTTACTAAAACTGATTGCTTGAATTGATAGTCTAAAAAATAATTTTTGTAATTTAATTTATAAACTTAATATTATAAGGAGCATTTCCTAGATAAATTCCAAGGAATTTTAGGTATGCTCCCATACTATGTTCAAACTGAAAATTGGCGCTTTTACCCTACTTTAATTCCTTGTTGAGAATGGGAAGTCTTTCTGCTGCTAATTCAGGCGCTTCACCTTCATGATGTTCAGCAAAAGAACCCTTTGGTTCTTTAAGAAAGAACCAGCACAAGAAAGTAACAATCAAAGCAGCAACTCCCAAAGTTTGGAAAAAGATTCGATTGCCGACTTCACCAGGAGGTAAAAAGCTGTATAGAGTAAGGTAAGCCACGGCTCCTACATTGCCGTAAGCACCGACATTTCCGGCAATTTGACCAGTCACTCGTCGCTTAATCAAAGGTACGATCGCAAAGGTTGAACCTTCCCCAGCTTGAACAAAGAAAGAACAAGCCATAGTTACAAAGATTGCTAAGGGTAGCCACCAATTGCTATTCACTCCGCTCATCAGCAGATAGCTAATCCCCATGCCAGCAGTCAATACAGTCATTGTCCATCTGCGACTGCCTAAGGTATCAGAAACCCAACCACCACCGGGACGTGCAAATAAATTCATAAATGCATAGCTAGCGGCAATCATTCCTGCTAACACTTTGTTGAGACTGAAGCTTGTCTCAAAAAATCCGGGAAGCATGGAAACAACTGCAAGCTCAGAACCAAAATTGACAAAGTAAGTTAGTTCCAGTAAAGCAACCTGAGAAAACTCATAGCGATCATCAGGGGAATAACGCTTCTTACCTGCCATCAATTCATGATTGACATCCCAGCACTTATAGGCTTGGAACAGGTACAAACCAACTAACAGCAGGTAGACAATCAGCAATTGACTTTGACTGAGTAAGCCAATTTGAGCAATCCGCCAAGCCAATACGCCTAAAATGCCGACGAGGGGAATATTCATCAACATCAGTAGCCAAAAACTTCTGCGGCTAGTAACTTCCATCCCACCGTGGCGCTTAGGGCGTTGATAGACCTTACCAGAGGGAGTATCTTGGGCGTTGAGTAGATAAATAGCTCCGTAGATAGCAGCGATAATTCCAGTCAGAGCGATCGCAAAACGCCAGTTAATTTGTCCGGCAGCCAGAAATGCTGTTCCTACAGCAATAGAAGGCAAGGTAAAAGCCGCAGCTGCTGAACCAAAATTACCCCAGCCACCATAGATTCCCTCAGCTATGCCAATCTCTTTGGGCGGAAACCATTCGGCAACCATACGAATGCCAATCACAAAACCAGCACCAACAATACTCAACGCCAAGCGGCTAATTACCAACTGGCTGAAGTTCTGTGCCATTGCAAAGGCAAGACAGGGAATAGCTGCATACATCAGCAGCAGTGAGTAAGTAATTCGCGGGCCATATTTGTCTAAAACCATACCAATTATTATACGTGCTGGTACGGTAAGGGCGACGTTACAGATAGCAATAGTTCTGACTTGTCCTTCAGTTAAGCCGATCGCTTCTTTGACTGCTGTTTGAAATGGAGCAAAGTTAAACCAAACTACAAATGATAAAAAGAATGCAAACCAAGTCAGATGCAAGATGCGGTAACGGCCTTGAAATGACAATAATCCTTTAAGCATGCAAGCCTTCCTAAGTGAAAAAATACACAGTGATATCTAGGAGCGATAGAGCAATTACCCTAGCTGGATTTTTTCTAGATTTATGAACAAAATTTCTGAAACAAAGCGTAAGATCCTTAGAAATCGTTAAAACTACTCTTCAGGGTGAGCGCAGCGACGGTATAGGAAGTCAAGGGCATAATTCCGCAAGTTGTAGTACTGGGGATCTTCCATGATGCGGCGACGATTGCGGGGGCGGGAAAAGGGAATTTCTAAGACTTCACCGATATTAGCAGCAGGGCCGTTAGTCATCATCACAACTCTGTCGGCCAAGAAAATAGCTTCATCAATGTCATGGGTAATCATCAACACTGTGACTTGATGTTCGCGCCAGATTTGCAGGAGTTCTTCTTGCAATTCTTCTTTAGTGATGGCATCTAATGCCCCGAAGGGTTCATCTAGAATCAAAACTTGGGGACGGATTGCGAGGGCGCGGGCGATCGCGACTCGCTGCTTCATCCCACCAGAAATCTGATGAGGTTTGTTTTCAGCCGCTTCTGTCAGCCCTACCATTGCTAAATGTTCTTTAACGATCGCTCGTTTTTCTGCCTGGGTTTTTTTGGGAAATACAGAATCAACAGCTAAGTAAACGTTCTCAAAGACACTCAGCCAAGGTAGCAAACAGTAATTCTGGAATACCATCATTCGATCTGGTCCTGGTTCGGCGATCGGCTTGCCTTGTAAGCAGACTACACCATCAGTAGGTGTATTGAAGCCAGACACCATATTGAGCAGCGTAGATTTACCACAGCCAGAGTGACCAATAATACAAATGAATTCGCCTTCACTAACCTTGAGATTAACTCCATCCAGCACTGTATGAGGGCCATCCGGAGTTGGGTAAATTTTGGTTACACCCTCAATCTCCAGAAAATTTCCTACTTTTTGGATTGGCTGTTGATTGATTTGATTATTTTTATTGATGGTTCGCATGAGGTAATTTGTTAATTGTTGGTTGTTAATTGCGATTAACTATTAACCATTAGCCATTAACTAATGACTAAATAAATACTTCTTCAACACGGATCTGACGTTTAATTTCCAGACTGTTGAGATACTCTATCGGCTTAGAAGGGTTAAAGACTTTACCATCAAACAAGTGAATAGGGTCATCTTGTCCGATATCGAGCAAGCCGAGATCGCGTGCAGCCGCTCCAAATACATCTGTGCGGCAGACTCGTTCAATCACTTCCACCCAGTTTTTAGGAAAGGGTACTAAGCCCCAACGCGCCATTTGGGTAACCATCCACAGCAATTCAGTACGGTTTGGATAGTTGGTTTGATTGAGATAAAACTGGTTGTATGCTCTTAGTTCCTGCGGTTTTGTGCCATCGCCGCGATCGTAGGGATCGGTAAAACCGGGACGGGCGTAAGCAGGATTGATATCAAGGTACTCAGGGCGGCAAATTAATTCCAAAACTTCTTCGCGGTTGCGGAGATCGTCGCAGTATTTGCAGGCTTCTAACAGTGCTTTGACTAGAGCGATATAAGTTTCTGGGTATTTCTGCGCCCAATCTTCCCGTACTCCCAGCACTTTTTTCGGTTGTCCCGACCAAATTTCCAAAGCGGTGGCGGCAACAAAACCTACGTCTTCATGAACAGCAAGAGAGTTCCAAGGTTCCCCAGCACAGTAACCGTCAATAGTGCCGGCTTTGAGTTGCTCAACCATTTGCGTTGGTGGCACTACCGTCAGGCTGACATCCCGATCAGGATCTATGCCACCAGCAGCTAGCCAGTAACGCAGAATTAAATTCTGCATTGCCGTTGGATGCACTATTCCCAAAGTCAGAATTTGATCGGGAGAGGCGTTAATCGCAGCTTTTAAGTCAGCTAGGGTTCTGACACCTTCGCTGTACAATTTCTTGCTTAAGGTGATGGCGTTAGCGTTGCGGGAGAGATTCAGAGCGTTGACTACGGGGATGGGTGTTTTGCCACCAGCGCCTAAAGTCAGGGCAAGGGGCATACCAGCAAGCATCTGAGCGGCATCTAATTTACCAGTAGCAACACCTTTGGCGATTTCCGTCCAATTGGCTGCGCGGCTAAGGGTGACTGTTTCTAATCCATAAGCAGCTAAGAAGCCCTTTTCTTTTGCCACAATTAAGGGTGCAGCATCAGTTAGGGGCATAAAGCCAATTTCTAGGTTGACTTTTTCTAAACCGCCAGAGGATATAACTGCTGGTGTTTGAGTCTGCCCAGCTTTGCGTTTTTTGAGGAGTTTTTGCTGGTTGAGGAAGTAAATCATTTCGTTCCGCAGATTGTAGTAGCTGGGATGATTGACTACTTCCAAACGCTGGCGGGGGCGGGGGATAGGTACTTCCAGAATTTGCCCGATATGAGCTTCTGGCCCGTTGGTGAGCATGACAATGCGATCGCTCAACAATAGAGCTTCATCCACGTCATGTGTCACCATCACACAGGTAACGTTGTGTTCATTACAAATTTTCATTAATTGTTCTTGCAAGCTACCCCGTGTTAAGGCATCCAATGCCCCAAAGGGTTCGTCTAGCAGTAACAACTTAGGACGCGTGGCTAGGGCGCGAGCGATCGCCACCCGTTGTTTCATCCCACCAGATAACTCGCTGGGACGTTTTTTGGCTGCATGACGCAGCCCCACCATGTCGATATGCTCTTCGACAATACTGCGGCGATCGCCCTTTGACTTATCTTGATACACTTCATCCACAGCCAGAGCAATATTTTCCCGAACTGTTAACCAGGGGAGCAACGAGTAGTTTTGAAATACTACCATCCGGTCTGGCCCTGGCTCTTTGACTTCCCGCCCTTCTAGAGTCACACCGCCAACACTTGCTTGATCTAAACCTGCAATGATATTAAGCAAGGTGGATTTACCACAACCAGAGTGTCCGATCAGGGAAATAAATTCCCCTTGCGGAATTTTTAAATCAATATTTTTTAGGGCGATATATTTACCACCATTGGGAATATCAAATACACGGTCAACATGGTCAACTTCAACAAAAGTAGTCATTGGTCATTTGTCCTTTGTCATTGGTCATTTGTTATTTGTGTTTTGTCATTTATTTTTAGCTAATGACTATTGACTAATGATGACTATTTCTGTTCTACTGCTACAACTTTGCTAGCGACAAAAGCGACTAATTTATCTAGAAATAAGCCAACCAAGCCGACATAGATGAGAGCTATGATAATCTCACTTAAATTGGTTTCTGTTGTTGTATTGTAGGCATCCCAAATAAATGAACCAATTCCTACACCACCAACCAACATTTCCGCAGCTACAATTGCTAGCCAAGATAAACCGATACCAATTCGCAATCCTGTAAAGATATAAGGAACAGTGGCAGGAAAAACTATTTTAAAGAAATACTTGACTCCTTTGAGCCGTAACACCCTGGCAACATTGATGTAGTCTTGGGGAATGTGTTGCACACCTACTATGGTGTTAATCAAAATTGGCCAAATGGATGTAATAAAAATCACGAAAATAGCTGAAGGATTTGCCTGTTGAAATGCTGCCAAGGAAATTGGCAACCATGCTAGAGGTGGTACAGTTCGCAAGACTTGGATAATGGGATCTACTGCATTATTGAGTAATTTATTAGCGCCAATCACAATTCCCAATACAATACCGACAACCGCAGCTAACGAAAAGCCCAAACCAACTCTGCCAAGGCTATTAAGTATTTGCCAACCTAAGCCTTTATCAGTTTCACCATTATCGAAAAATGGATTAATTATAAAAGGATCCCATGTTTCGGAAATTGTTTCTATTGGCCCTGGTAATTTAAAGTTAGGGTTTAAACATAGTAATTGCCAAATTACCAGAAAAATAGCGATGGCTACTAAGGGAGGAATGATTTTTCTAGATACTAATTTATTAAAATTGCTACGGTTCTTTTTTCTGATAGTACGACTTCCAAGAATAGCAGCCATGATCCTAATTCTCCAATTGCGATCCAGTGGACTTGTTGAGATATTTTTACAAACCAAATAAATGGGCTAGGACATTAGTAAATATGCTAATTGTCTAGCCTTGAAAGTGATAATTAGACTTTCTTGATTTTCAAGCTTTTTAAGTATGCTTCTGGTTTTTCTGGATCGAATTTGACACCATCAAAGAAAGTCTCTACACCGCGAGAAGTGTTGGTAGGAATTTCTGCATCAGCAACACCAAGGGCTTTAGCGGCTTTCTTCCACAAGTCCTCTCTGTTCACCTGGTCTACTATTTCTTTAATCTTGATATCTTGTGGTAAATAGCCCCAGCGAATTTCTTCTGTTAAAAACCAAGTATCGTGGCTCTTGTAAGGATAGGAGGCATTATCAGCCCAAAACTTCATCCGATATTGGAAGTTTTGTTGCTTGCGTCCATCGCCATAGTCAATATTGCCTTTAGACCGTTCTAAAATATCTGCGGCGGCAACGTTAAAGTATTTGCGATCGGAGCAGATTTTGCACATCTCCTCTTTGTTTTCACTCGCATCACACCACTGTTGGGCTTCCATAATTGCCATCAACAGTGCTTGGGCAGCATTAGGATTTTTATCAACCCAATCTTTGCGCATAGCAAAGGCTTTTTCTGGATGGTTGTTCCACAACTCACCTGTTACCAAGGCTGTATAACCCAAATTTTGGCTTACTAATTGGGCGTTCCAAGGCTCTCCCACACAAAAGGCATCGACAGTACCGACTTTCATATTTGCCACCATTTGTGGGGGTGGTACTGCTTCCAAAGCCACATCTTGATTGGGATCGATGCCGCCAGCTGCGAGCCAATAGCGCATCCACAAATCGTGGGTGCCACCAGGAAAAGTCATTGCAACTTTCATGGCTTGTTTATTGGCTTTGGCTTGATCGGCAGCTTGTTTTAGCCCTTTACTCTGTAAACCAACTTTCAAGTCTTTCAATTTATTGGCAACAGAGATAGCCTGACCGTTAGTATTTAACCGTGCCAAGATATACATCGGCACTTTATCATTAATGGTCATGAGATAGGGCATGGGGCTGAGGATGTGTGCGCCATCAATGCCGCCACCAGCCGAGCCAATTTTTAAGTTATCACGGGTTACAGGCCAGGATTTTTGCTTGCTCACTTCAACATCTGTCATGCCGTACTTGGCAAAGAAACCTTTTTCTTTGGCAATAATCAAGGGAGCAGAATCAGTGAGAGCGATGAATCCCAACTTAGCTTTGGTTGTTTCTACTTTGGGAGCGTTAGCTACAGCAGTTGAATTAGCAGCAGGTACGGCGGAAGGTGTGCCATTACTTGTTGTAGCTGAGTTAGAGTTACTGGAGGAGCAACCGTGAGCCAAAATAGAAGCTGCTGCGGCTGCACCTGTAGTAATAATAAATTTTCTTCTCGAAAAACTGCTCATTTGTGTTGGTGGTGGATAGTGGATAGTGGTTAGTAGTTAGTAGAGGAGGCAGCGCGCCCTTGGAGGTTCCCCGGAGCTTTCGGAGTCTCCGGCTCCGCTCCGTTGTAGCGACTGCCGTGCGGGTTTTGTTGATAATCTTGCCGTTCAAACTGATAATTTATCTTTTAAACCCGCCCGTACAGTGGTTAGTACATTGTTAGTGGTTAATTGCTAATTGTTGATTGCAATTAACCATTAGCCATGAACTATTAGCTAATGACTCACCAAAGCTTCTTGCCTCGGTTTCGCCCCAAAGTTCTGAATGAGTAAGTCTCGCAATACAGGCTGTAAGTCTTCGCAGGGAATGCCTTTTTGCACGCAAGTTCCCAAATGTGCTTCTTTGCCAACTTTGCCGCCCATATAGATGTCAACCCCTTCTACTGTTTTGCCGTTTTTACGGACTTTGGTTCCCATCAAGCCGATATCTGCTACTTGGGGCTGTCCGCAAGAGTTAGGACAACCAGTCCAATGGATTCGCACTGGATGAGTGAGTTCTAGCTCTTCTTCTAGGGTTTTAATCATTGCTAAAGCACGCTGCTTTGTTTCAATGAGGGCAAAGTTGCAAAATTGTGCGCCGGTACAAGAAACGAGCGATCGCGTTAATTGTTTAGGGGTAATTGAAAACTTCTCTAGCAGCGGTTCTGTTAAAAACATCACCAAGCGTGAGTCAGAAATATTGGGGATAATTACATTTTGCTCAACTGTGAGGCGGATTTCACCGCTACCGTACACTTCTGCTAGACGTGCGATTTCAAACATATCATCGGCGGTTAACCTACCGACAGGAACGTGCAAGCCGACATAGTTTAATCCTGGTTGCTTTTGCTTGTGTACCCCAATGTGATCGCGTTTTTCCCAATCAATTTCGTCTTTTGGCGCTGCGGGCAATAATGACTTACCCAAGTGATTCTCGACTTCTAGGCGAAACTTTTCTAAACCCCATTCATCAATTAGCCACATCAGGCGGGATTTTTGACGATTGGCGCGTAAACCGCAGTCGCGAAAAACCTCCAAAACCGCCCTACACAAGGCAACTACATCTTCTGGCAGTACCCACGCATTTAGAGGAATGGCTGCTTCACAGCGTTTGCCAGAAAAGAAGCCTCCGACTAGAACGTTAAAGCCAAAGATTTTTTGGGAAGTGGAGAGTGAATCAGACGCGGAGAAATTATCAAAAATATTCTCCGTGTCTCCACCTCCCCTTGTCCCCGTGTCATCTTTAAAGGCTGGCACGAAAGCCAAATCGTTAATTTCTGCGTGAACGGAATTATCTCGTCCACCGGTAATGGCAATATTAAATTTCCGTGGTAGGTTGGTGAATTCTGAATTACCTTCGCCTTTATTGGTAATCATGTCTTGAATTTGTTGCACCAACTCACGAGTGTCGAATAACTCATCCGCATCCAATCCCGCTACTGGATCGCCAGTAATGTTGCGGACGTTATCCATCCCTGATTGCACACTGGTTAAGCCGACTGTATGAAATTTGTTAAAGATTTCCGGTAAGTCTTCTATACGGATGCCTCTTAATTGGATATTCTGTCTAGTAGTAATGTCAGCGCTGCCGTCATCGCCGTAACGCTGCACTACTTCTGCTAACACTCGCATTTGATGATGAGTGAGAATCCCGTTGGGCATCCGCATCCGCATCATAAATTTACCTGGTGTGACTGGGCGAAAGAACACACCCACCCACTTTAGGCGATGATCGCGATCCGTTTCGTCCATTGCCTCCCAACCTAAAGAGGCAAATTTTTCAATCTCAGCCTTGACGGCGAGTCCATCTTTTTCTGCCTTAAATTTCTCGAACTTATTGAGGCTGGCTGTGGTAGTTGCTGCGTTTGTCATGAGTAAATTCTCATTGCAATTTGCTGCTTCCAAAAAAATTTTCTGGATTTTTGACTAATCATCGATCAACCTTTCGCCTCATATCTTCCCGGTGATTTAAATTTAGGAGGTATAAGGAAAAAGTTATATTCACCCTGCCCCCTAAAATGAGGGAAGTTTGGTCAATCTTTAAGTTTGAATATTGATTTTGTGATGACTCACATCTGCTTAAGTTAAACTTAAAGTTGTAAATACATAAATTTCGTATACGTTGTTACGAAATGTAAGCAAAATTGTATAAAATGCATGATAAAAATGCGTTTTTTGCATAAAACTGAGCGAAAAGTTACAGTTAACGCTTTTGACTACAGGCGATCGCAGATATTCTGAAGGTGAGTATTACTTGTAATCTCCTAAAGTTTCAGTGAAATTGGTAAAACATAGAGTAAATTTCCAAAAATCCACCTTGGAATCGCAGGGAATTGAGCAAACTGTGAATACTTTCCATCAGCTTTTACTGGAAGCGCAGACAGCACATGATGCAGGTGACTGGCAGTTGCTAATTCAATGCCTGCAACAGTTGGTTTTAGAAAAAAATTTAAAAAATCCACAAGAAGTAGAAAATCGAGAAAAACTGCTGAGTTTAGCACTATGTGTCCTTGCAGTTGGAGATTTTCAGCAGCGCTGGGAGATTGCTAAAGTATTTGTAAATTTAGGAATAATCGCTATTCCCTCATTGGTTGAGATCCTGATAGATGAAGAGGCAGAAGAAGAATTACGTTGGTATGCAGCACGTGTATTGGGAGAGTATCGACATCCAGAAGCAATAGCTGCTTTGATCGAATTGCTGAAAACGGAAGAAGATGAAGAACTAAAGACTGTAGCTACAGCAGCATTGGGTCAAAGTGGTACACTTGCTATTAACGCTCTCACAGAATTGCTTGCACAAGAAAGTACACGTTTATTAGCCGCGCGATCGCTTTCCTTAATTAGACACCAAGAAACTATCGCACCACTGTTGAGCGTAGTAGAAGATCCACAAGTAGCCGTCCGTGTCGTCGCCATTGAAGCCCTCACTAGCTTTCATGATCTTCGTGTACCACCGACACTTTTAAAAGCTTTGGATGATGTCGCTGCCTCTGTGAGACGAGAAGCAGTGCTAGGTTTAGGTTTTCGTCCTGATTTGTGCGGTTCGTTAGATTTAGCAAACAAACTCAAAACCAAGCTCTATGATTTTAATCTTGAGGTTTGTTGTGCAGCGGCAATTGCCTTGTCTCGGATTGGTGGTAACGATGCTGCTATGTACTTATTTGAAGTGCTGATATCTCCCAATACACCAGAAAAATTGCAATTGGAAATTATCCGCGCTCTGGGCTGGATGGAGAACGCCAAGGCTCTTGAATATCTTCAAACCGCACTCAACCAACTGGGAGCAATGACACTGTGGCAGGAAATCGTTACGGTTTTGGGGCGAGTCACCAATCCGCAGTTAACCCCGATCGCAGCACAAATACTATTAACTATCTTGCAACAAAGGCACCCAGCAGTTGAAATCGCCACAGTTAAAAAAGCGATCGCACTGTCTTTAGGACAATTAGGCAAAAAAGAAGCTGTTGAACCTCTAATTCAATTTGTGGCAGATGCAGATGCGCTGGTAAGACTGCACGCGATCGCCGCATTAAAAAATCTTGCTCCAGAAACAGGAAGACGAAAATTGCAGCAGTTAGTAAACAGTGCTGCTTTAACACCTGATTTGCAACAAGCTGTCTTTACTGCTTTAGCTGAGTGGTAAAGGAGGAACGGGGGACAGGGGATAGGTATAGATTTTTTAGATTTCGCGTTTGGATCGACGCGGGGACACGGAGAATCAAGAGGACACGGGGAATATTTTTGATAATTTCTCCGCGTCGCCCTCCGGGTTCGACAGTTCGCAACCGACGGAAACCGCCAGGACTGTGACTGCCTCACCGCGTCTGGTTGTCTTTGCGTCTTCTTTCCTTCCTCTAACTATAAAATGTTATGAGAATGATAAGATTTCAATATTCATTTTTTTTAAGAAATCATCAAATAATTGTTCAGGATACAACAAGCTAAAACTCCCGTTCACACGCGAGGATGGGTCTTTTATCAAAAAGTAACTTAAAATTCATGCCCTGCAAGAAGAAGGTAGATGTAACAAACTCTACTAAAATGCTACAGGAAATACGTTAAGTTAGTTCCAGCCATAAATGTAATTCAGGCTACACAAAAATGCGACTAGAACAGTTGCAAGCCTTTCTGGCGATCGCGGAAACCGGTAGCTTCCAAGGGGCAGCAAGAAAATGTGGTGTTACCCAATCGACTATCAGTCGCCAAATCCAGGCACTGGAAGGAGATTTGGGATTGGAGTTATTTCATAGAACAAGTCAGGCGAAACTGACGCTAGCTGGTGAACGGTTGCTTCCCCGCGCCCGCAAAATTTGCCAAGAGTGGCAGACAGCTACGCAGGAAATAACAGATTTAGTAGCAGGAAAGCAGCCTGAATTGTGTATAGCTGTGATTCACTCGCTGTGTGCTTATTATTTACCACCAGTACTGCAAAAATTTTGTCATGACTATCCAGATATACAGTTGCGAGTTACATCCTTGGGCAGCGATCGCGCCCTAAAAGTCCTTAAAGATGGGCTGGTGGATATGGCAATTGTCATGAATAATCGCTTTTTAACTGTTGGCAAAGAAATCGTGGTGGAAACCCTATATGATGAACCAATAGAAGTTTTAACAGCAGTCAATCACCCGCTAGCGCAATATGAACGCGTTCCTTGGCAGGAGCTGATTCGCTATCCGCAAGTGGTTTTTAAGGATGGTTATGGGATGCAACGGCTGGTACAAGATAGATTTGAACGACTGCAAGCTACATTGCAAGCAGTTTTGGAGGTAAACACTCTAGATGCTTTCCGAGGAGTAGTGCGTCAGGGAGAACTGGTGGCTTTACTACCTCATTCAGCCTTAGTGGAAGCACGTAAAGATCCTACACTTGCGGTTCGCCCTCTTGCTAGCAATGGTGGAGTACCTGACAATTCTGCTTTGACTCGCCGAGTTGTGATGGTGACGACTCAAGATCGGCTGCAAATTCCTCCGATTCAGCATTTTTGGCAGTTAGTGCGAGAAAATATACCACCACAAGTTTCTTTGGAGCGATCGGCTTGTTAGTAAATAGTTAGTAGTTAGTAGGGGCAGGTTTCATTGATGATATGAACGGTTAAAACCGACAATTTCTCTTTTAAACCCGCACGGCAGTCGCCACGACGCGCTTATCCCGCAAGGGCGCGCTGCCTCCCGTACAGTATAGTAGGTAGCCACTATCCACTAACCACTATCCACTAACCATTAACCACTAACCAATTACTCTTGAGTGTTATGAGTGATATATTTCGGGAATTACTGAAAAAAGTAGGCAGTGGTAACCATACGGGAGAAAATTTGACTCGTGCGGAGGCTGCTACAGCAACTAGCATGATGCTGCTAGGTGAGCCGACACCAGCCCAAATCGGAGCGTTTTTGATTGCGCACCGCATCAAACGTCCAACCGGTGAAGAGTTAGCTGGGATGTTGGATGCTTACGATCAGATCGGTCCTAAACTGCAACCAATCGCCTCGCCGCGACCGATAATAGTCTTGGGCATACCTTATGATGGCAGAACCCGTACTGCACCAATTAGCCCGATCATAGCTTTATTATTAGCCGCAGCTGGACAACCTGTACTGATGCACGGTGGCGATCGCCTACCCACAAAATATGGTTTACCCTTAGTAGAGGTTTGGCAGGGTATGGGAGTTGATTGGACTAAGCTACCCCTAGAAACGACTCAGCAGGTACTGGAGCAAACTGGTATTGGCTTTGTTTATACTCCTCGTCATTTTCCTCTCACCAAAAGAATTTGGGAGTACCGCGATCAACTAGGTAAGCGCCCACCTTTTGCCACAATGGAATTAATTTGGTGTCCCTATGCTGGTGATGCTCACATTGTTGGGGGATTTGTTCATCCTCCCACCGAAGCAATGTTTCAAGCAGCCTTCGCCCAGCGAAGAGTAACAAAATTTACAACAGTCAAGGGATTAGAAGGTAGCTGTGACTTGCCACGCGATCGCACCGCCATTATTGGCTTATCTGTGCTTGATAATACCCAGACAATAGCCCCAATTGAAAGGTTACATCTGGTTGCTCGCGAATACGGCTTTAGCAGTAAAAATGTACCCTTGCTTGGCATAGAAGAACTCGTGGCACAGATGCAAGAGGTATTACAAGGTATATCTTCAGAATTAATGCAAACAGCCTTATGGAACGGAGGATTTTACCTGTGGCGCTCCGGTATTTGCGATAGTTTGCGATCGGGTATAGCCAAAGCAGAAGAATTATTAGTTCAGGGTGCGGTAGCTGCAAAGCTCCAACAACTTACTCAAGTAGTTTATAATCTTTCTCCAGTTCATAATTCAAAATTATTAACTATTGAAAGTTAAGTAGCCTTTGCTGAACTGCATTCACCAGAACAAAGAAAAAACTTTCTTCCCCTCTGCCTACCAACGGATACGCCACTACCTTTGGAAGCCGCTCCGCGTCTACGTGTCTACTGCCTCCTGCCTTCTATTAAATAACTACTCAGCAACAACTAAAGTTAAACCTTCACGAGCAATTAAACTTGCGGGAAAAGCAGATTTAATTTCCGTTTGGATGCGATCAAGAAAATCATCATGATCATCTGGGTGATGATGAGAGATTACTAGTTGTTTAGCGCCAGATACATGAGCTAAATCTACAGCTGTTTGCCAGTGTGAATCACGATCTGTTCTGTAGAATTTTTGGGGAGTAGTGGGATTGGCAATCAGTAAATCAACATCTTTGGTAAGCTGTTGAATGTATTTTTGCTCCACTTCATTAGCGCGATCGTGCAAATCCGTTACGTAGGCAACACTATAGTTCTGCCAGTCAATTCGGTATCCAATAGATTTTTGAGTTTGATTAATTAATGCTGTTGTGACTGTGAGATCATCTATCTTTATCACTTTACCTGGCGTCAAATTGTGGAACTGCAATTCAGACTGCATTTCCTGTAGAGGGTAAGGAAAATGTGGCAGTAGCATTTGATCGCACAAACACTGCTTAATAGAAGCTCCATTTGAAGCAGCTATCCCGTAAATATGAAAACTATTTTCTGGAAGAAATGCCGGGCCAAAAAATGGAAATCCTTGAATACGATTTGATTGGGAGTTAGTAAAAAATAAATGCGCTTGTAAAGGTTGTTTTAGTTCTAGCCAACTTTTACCTAGAATGCGTAAACCAGTACCTCCATCAAAAACCAAACGCTTATTAGCTACCTGCATTTCAACACAGGCAGTATTACCACCGTAAAGGTTAGTTTTGTTACTTGGGGAAGCGATTAAACCCCTTACACCCCAAAATTGCACTATAAATTTTTTAACTTGGTTAGGAATTGATTGAGCTTGGTTCTCACTTAAGTGATTATCTGGAGGCGAAAGCTTAAAATTTGACATTATTTTTCTGCTTGCTACGTCTTACTAAGCAGTTCATCATAACGCCGAACCTCTAAAATCTGGTTCTGCTCGTCCACGATGACAACAGTCGGAGAGTAATTTTTTAACTCTTCCAAACTTAACTGCCCGTAAGTCATTATAATCAGGCGATCGCCAGTAATGCCTAGACGTGCAGCAGC
This sequence comes from Chlorogloeopsis sp. ULAP01, assembly GCF_030381805.1. NCBI lineage: Bacteria > Bacillati > Cyanobacteriota > Cyanophyceae > Nostocales > Chlorogloeopsidaceae > Chlorogloeopsis > Chlorogloeopsis sp. ULAP01. Next base: position 109,690 of record NZ_JAUDRH010000011.1, on the reverse strand, counting down.
TCCATTTAATTCAATCGCTCCTGAGTAGGCTGGAGCCGGGATTGCATAAGTAATGAAACGCTGCCCATTGGTAATGTTTACTACTTGCACTTGTTCGTAGGGTAATATACCAACTTTATCCATCAGCATTTGATCTATACTGATGCTACCCACGTAGTTGATATTAGCTCCTGTAAGAGTGCAGTTATGAATTTTTGCCAAAAGAAGCGTGCGCTGCATTATTGAGATTCCTGTGGAATAGAGGGTATTAAAAAAATATAGAAGTTTGTAAACGCCCGCCAAAAGTGGGCTTCCCAGAAAATATAATCAAGGATGAACTCAAGAATATTTGTTGAAAACATCTATAATATGCATCTGGGAAAAAATAAAGGCATAGCACCCTGATTTCAAGGTTGAGTTCATTTGATAGATTTGTTTCAGCTTAACTTAAGGTAACCAATCCTTGCAGACGTTTGCATTCTTCATCATGTAGCCCTCTTCTTAAGCTGATGGAAATTAATTAGCTTTGCTGATTTTTAGCTAAGTAGCCGTGATGAACTGCGTACATCAAGAGGATAGACAGAGGGGGAGAGGAACAGATGAGCGAGATAGGGAAGATGGGGAAGAATTTACTCTTACACTTCCTCAACTTCGTCACCTCCCTCAACTCCCTCAAATCCTTGTCTTCCCTTCCCCTTGTCCTGTTTTGCCTTCTATCTATAAGCTTTGATACATTTTTCAACTAAAGGCATTACCCGATCCACATCTTGCCAGCCAAGGATTTCCGTTACTTTTTTCTCAAGATTTTTATATGTACGGAAAAATTCAGCAATCTCTTCCAATCGGTGGGGAGCTACATCTTTGAGAGATTTGACGTGGGCGTAACGAGGATCTTTGTCAGGAACACAAAGAATTTTCTCATCGCGATCGCCACCATCTATCATTTCTAACATCCCAATTGGCCGTGCAGCAATTATACAGCCTGGAAAGGTAGGCTCATCCATTAGTACCATACCATCCAATGGATCGCCGTCATCAGCCAAAGTGTTGGGAACAAATCCATAGTCATATGGATATTGTACTGATGAATAAAGCACTCGATCTAGAGCAAAAGCTTGTAGCTCTTTATCAAATTCATATTTATTTTTGCTCCCGCCTGAAATTTCAATCAGAACGTTAATCAAACCCGGTTTGGGTTGGGCAGGAATACGGGATAAGTCCACAACAACACTCCTGAGTTAACAGCGAAACATCATGAGAGCCGCAATCTTTGGCTCCCCGTGTAGAATTTTAGGGCCAATAGGGACACATCCCCAAAAAAATCCGCCTGTCTTGAAAATAGGGGACAGGGGACAGGTGACAGGTGAGATCAGCCCCCGTCTTGGCGGTTCCCGTCACGTAGACGCGGTAGATGCAAAGCAGCTACTTACCCGACGGGAAGCCGGGCAAAGCCCGTCTACATAAGTCGCTAGCTAACGCAACGCCTGACGGCGAAGCGCAAGAGCGTAGGTACGGCTTCCCGCCAGGGTAGGGGGACTGCGTACACGCGAAGCGGGTTCTCGTTAGAGTACCCGAAGGGGTACAGGGAAAGAGAGCTTCCTCTGCCTCAAGAGTTTGCCTAAATGTACAAATAGAAAATGGTGAGGAGCTTTTTATCCTCACCATTCTCATTGTTTTTTAGACGGTCTTTATTTTGCAGTAATTAAAAAGCCTTTCAACTTCTGAAACTTACAATTCTTTTTCTTACTTCAGAGCTATGTCTAATGGTAGATTTTCGTTGCAAACTCATAATCTATTCTTTACTTGTTTTTAATGTTATGGACAATGGGTACCTGGTTAATCGGAACATTATTTGAAGAGAAATTGGCAATCACAAACAAAGGTAGGGTTAAGGTTAATAAGGCGATCGCTGTTCCCGCAATGTCTGCCAAACGATGTGGATAAGGGTCTGTTGAATTGGCAGACTGACTGTTTGAGTCCATAAAAAATCAATTTGATTACACTCTATTGTAGTTGGCTCTGTAGTTAAGAGCCTAGCTACTATTTTAGCTATTTTTTAACAGTAAATTTTCTAATAGTCAAGGATGAGAACCACTTTGACAACTGTCCCTACTATTTTTTACTACTGCAACTTTTGATACTAATTTATTTCAAATCTTATGTTTATACTTTTTAGCCTTTGCTATAAAAGCAGTCTAGGAAAGCTTTTTATCTATAAATATACACCGAGAAAATACAGATATAAGTACCGTATCTAATGATAAAACCAGTGATTATACCCAATAATAATTGGCAATTAAAAGAGTAAAAAACATATGATTATGTTTTATTTTTAATCTGTCATCTGTACCAAGGTAGATAAAAACTAATTTTTTAAAATATGGCAGTTGCCGGATAGATTAAGACAATGCCTAATCATCAAATAAGGACATTAAGCGGCTTTCAAGCCTGTTCCCTGCTTATACCATTTCACTTTTTGAGTGATTCTATTCAACCCCTCCCAACCTCCCCTTACTAAGGGGAGGTGCCGTAGGCGGTGGGGTACATCCATATCAGCCTTTTCGTGAAATAGTATTACTAGCTAGCTAAAACTAAAAAAACCGCCGCTAGTAGAGTAGGGCGGTCTGGTTAAGCAATCGGAGGGTATTTAAAGCTTACTCTGCTAATTTTGAAATTGTTGTAGCGGAGTTTGCACTTGTCAATAGCTTGCGCCATTTTCGTCTTGTTAGCACATAAAAGTTGGGTTCAGACGATAAATGATAAATTTTTTTATTTTTCGCATCCTAACTTAAAGATAGGCTGGAGGCAATTAACGTCTGCCATAAGCACTGATTGGTTCCTTAATAAATCTAATGTAAAGATGTTTGAATGTAGACTTAATCACGCGGGGCATACCAAAATCGATAGGAACTAACTTGTCTGGTAACCGCCAATCATCTATCTGGAGCAAGTCAGGATCTAAATGAGGATAATAAATAGCATCTAATTCTGGACAAACTCCCAAACGCATAGATGCAGCAATGGTAGGCACTTGGGCAGGTAGAACATTCAGTATTTCTACCATTGCTCTGTCTAGAGCAAATACATCTGCTGATGCTCCTATAATTCCCAATGAACGTGGTTCACCACCGCTTGGGCCATTACCTTCATGACCAATGATACCATCTAGTATGGTTAAGTTAGGATTAACTGCCCTTGCGGTTTCTACCAACATCTCCCCAAATCTGTTGACATCTTTTCCGGCTTCCATATGCCACCAAGCTTTCATCTTGCCAGGAACACAACCAAAAAGGTTTTTCACTCCTAAAGTTAGCGTCAGTTGGACGTGGGATTTTACTTTAGGTAAATTAATCACCACATCTGCCTCGATCGCCTCTTTAGACAACAGCAGATGATTAAAATCTGCGCTGATGGTTTGGTAACGCTTTCCTTGGAAATCGATAATTGGCAGATTGAGTTCTTCTATAATTGGTAGATAGCCATTTGCTATAGCTACTCCCTTAGCGCTACCAAAAGCCGGACTATCGCCCAAAAATGGCTTCCCTCCAGCCTCCATCACCATCTGCGCCACTACATAAACTAATTCTGGACGGGTGGTACACTCTTTATCAGGACGCGCTCCTGTAAGTAAATTGGGTTTAAGTAAAACGCGATCGCCACTTTTAACAAACGCCCCTATTCCTCCGAAGGGTTCTAGTAGCGTTTGGATTGACTCCCTTAAAATATCTAGTTCGTAGGAAGTAGCCCGAATTAAGCTGACAGAGGGTGTTTGAATTTGCATTGTGATTAATGGCTAATGGCTAATGGAAAACTGGCAATTAATGATTAATAATTATTTTATTCAAGAGGTACAATTTGGCTCATTTGCTGGAGATTTAAAACTTGAGCTAATTCTGTTTCACTCATCAATCCTTTTTCTAGTACTATTTGTCGTAAGGATTTGCCTGTTTCCAATGATTCTTTCGCTACTGCTGCTGCATTCAAATAGCCAATGTGAGGATTTAATGCCGTAACTAAAGCTAAACTTCCTTCTGCATAAGCCAAACAACGTTCTTGGTTAGCGGTAATTCCTTGTATACACCGTTCGGTAAGTGCAGCGATGGTATTGCCGAGAATTTCGATACTGTGAATTAAGTTATAAGCAATCAAGGGCATCATCACATTTAGTTCTAATTGTCCTGCTTGTGCCGCTAATGCGATCGCACTGTCGTAACCCATCACCTGAAAACAAACCATTGATGTCATTTCTGCCATGACCGGATTATATTTTCCTGGCATAATTGAGGAACCTGGTTGTACTGGTGGTAACTGAATTTCTTTTAAACCAGTTTTTGGACCAGAATCCATTAATCGCAAATCGTGGGAGATTTTGACTAAATCTTGGGCTAAGTTACGCAAAGCTCCAGAAACATTTACAAATGGTGCCATACTTTGCATGGCTGCCATCAAATGGGGTGCGGGTTCTAACGGACAATCAATCAACTCTGAAAGTACGCTTACCACGCGCGCGCGATACTGAGAATGGGTGTTCATCCCCGTACCTGCTGCACTACCTCCCAAACCCAGCACCATCAAATCCCCACTGGCAGTATAAATTCGATTTTGATGTTCGCTGAGAATGTATGCCCAAGCCCGAAAATTCTCGCCTAAACGTACTGGCACGGCATCTTGCATATGAGTTCTGCCAGAACGAACAATGTCTTGAAATTCTTCTGCTTTCGCAAACAGTGCTGCTATTGCCTTTTCTAAGGCTGGATGTAATGTTCTAGATAAAGCCAGTAAACCACCAATGCGAATTGCCGTTGGAATCACATCGTTGGTAGACTGACCGTAGTTAACGTGGTCATTGGGACTAACGCGCTTGTAGTTACCTTTTTCCTCGCCGAGAATTTCTAATGCCCGATTTGCTAAGACTTCGTTGACATTCATGTGGTGGGAAGTACCAGCACCCGCTTGATAAATATCAACCACAAACTGATCGCGAAATTTTCCGGCTAAAACTTCATCTGCTGCTTCGACTATGGCTTGGCTTGTCTGTTGAGAAATACAACCTAGTTCGCCGTTGACTATAGCTGTAGCTTTTTTGATTAATACACAAGCATCTACGTAAGTAGGCAAAGGCTTAAGGTCGCTAATTGGAAAGTTTTCTGTGGCTCGCAGTGTTTGGATGCCGTAATAAACACTACCATGAATTTGGCGATCGCCCATTGAGTCGCGTTCTATTCTGTATTGATAATCTTTTTGTTGAGTCATAAGGATTTAAATTGAGTTATTGTTGGTTGTTAATCTTTACTAATAACCACTTTAAAGGCGTGTTTAACCGCAATCTTTATAAAATCACGGTAATGCATATGCAAAACTGTAAAACCACCTCTTACAAACCAAGCCCTAGTTAGTTTATACGAAGCTGGACAGTATAAAAAACATATTAGATTAGCTTATTTGCTGTATCGCTTTACAAATATCTAATTTTTGAATTGTTTATGACTATACCTAATTGGATTACTTTCTCCCGTCTTTTAGGATTGCCATTCTTGCTTTACGGTTTACATAATCCTACGCCAACTAGTAGGTGGGTGTGTTTAGCAATTTTTCTCGTTGCTGCTGGTACCGACTGGTTAGATGGCTACTTGGCGCGAAAACTGAACCAAGTTAGTGACTTGGGTAAATTTCTTGATCCCTTGGTAGATAAATTGCTGGTACTCGCGCCACTTCTAGCTTTAATTGAACTAGGACAGATACCTGCTTGGGGAGTATTTTTGATCCTGGGGCGGGAGTTGGCGATCGCTGGTTGGCGTGTCAGTCAAACTCAAATTAGTGGAGCGAATATTTGGGGCAAACTCAAAACAGTTAGTCAAATAATAGCGATCGCGCTTTTAATTGCACCTTTACCACAGGAATGGCAATTGCCTTCTATTGTTGCTTTCTGGATTTCTGTTGTACTGACACTAGTATCTGGGGCAATTTATCTTCTGCCGCAAACAAATAGTGGCAATGTCTCGGATCATAAATTAGACGTTAAACAAGAAAAAAATTAACCGTCAAAAGAAGTCAGAATACAAAATTCACGAGTCAGAATAAATTTTTGTTCAGAATCTATTTTGATAAAGAAAATTATTCGGGGAATATAAAATGACGTTTTGCCCCTTATCTCCTTGTCTCCCCTTCTGCCAACTGCCTACCAACGGATACGCCACTAGCTAACGCAACGCCTTACGGCGAACGTGTCTACTGCCTCCTGACTTGAAAGTCACCTCACCCCCTGCCCCTCTCCTTGCTAAGGAGAGGAGTGTCCGACAGGACAGGGTGAGGTTTTTCATGCCTGGCGATCAAACTTGTTTCATTGGGACTGCCTTCTACTTCGTCTCCAAACTAAATCGAGATCAAACCTTCTTTGCGCTTTTCCCAAGCTAGGGTTGTATAGACAATTTGATCCAAGTCATTATATTTAGGTTGCCACCCCAAAACTTTGCGGATTTGCTCGGCACAAGCCGTCACACAAGCTGGATCGCCAGAACGGCGATCGCTTTCAACTACCGGAAAATCCACCCCGGAAATTGCTTTCACCCGTTCAATAACTTGCCGCACACTGTAGCCTTGCCCATAACCGCAGTTGAGAATTTGACTTTCCCCATCTTGCTCTAGATAGCCTAATGCATCTAAGTGCGCAGCTGCTAAATCTTCAACGTGGATATAGTCTCGGATTCCTGTTCCATCTGGTGTAGGAAAATCAGTACCAAAAATCCGCATTTCTGGTTTGCGCTTGAGTGCCGCATCACAAGCTGCTCTAATTAAATGAGTTGCATTTGGTGACATTTGCCCCAATCTTCCCCCCGGCTCGGCTCCGGCGACATTGAAGTAACGAAGAATGACATAACGTAGAGAAGATGCTTTTGCGTAGTCTTGAATCAGCCATTCACTCATCAGCTTTGAGCGTCCATAGGGATTAATAGGCAAGGTTGGGGTAGACTCAGTAACGGGATTTTCTTGGGCTTCTCCATAAACTGCTGCCGTGCTAGAAAAAATAAATTGGTTGATGCCCATCACACTACAGCAACGAAGCAAGTTCAGAGTATTGCGGGTGTTGTTAGCGTAGTAGTCGAGGGGACGAGCGACAGATTCTGGCACAATCAAACTAGCAGCAAAGTGTAGTACTGCACTAAATTCATGTTGGGCTAGTATCTGGTAAAGTCTGTCTACGTCTGCTAAATCGCCGACAATCAACTCACCATGTAGTACTGACTGTGGTGAACCAGTTGAGCAATTGTCAAACACCACCACGTCGTAGTCTGCCTCGCCAAGCTGACGGACAACATGGGAGCCAATGTAACCCGCTCCACCAGTGACTAACACCTTTTTTTTCATCTACCTTTACCCAACAAAATTACTTGGATGGTTTGATCGGCGATCGCTACATCTTCAGCAATTTAAATTAGAAATACAAAGCTAATTTTTCGTGAGCATCCTTATACAGATACATCATAAGAATACATCAGTTAAACCCAACCGATGATACCTGGTTTCTAACATTATCACCACCCGACAAGTTGCTACCTAGATAAGTAAAAAAGGTATGAGCTTGAACTGATAATTGGTGCTTTTCATACCAAGCATAAGCATTATCTGCAACTATCTGCCCTTCTGATAAGTTCATCTTGTTATGATATCTATCTGCCAACCAGTAATGTTTGCTTGCTTCTAGACCATCTCCATTTTTACCTTCATACCATACACCTACAGGTAGTAATCTGTGAGCACAATAAGCAGCGAAAATTGTTGATTTTGTCAGGAATTCAGTATGGTAATTAAAAAAACCTGCCACTGAGTTTGCTAATAAGTTGCTGATATCATCAGCTGATCTAATTCCCAATTTGACAACAGGAATACCATTTATTGGCTGAATCTCAAAATCCAAAGCAGGGCCAATATCTAATATTTCCTCAATTCCCAACTCGCGACAAGTGCGCTGTAAAGCTAATTGTGAGTGCTGATAAACACGAGAACGCGGCCCGCCACCACCAAATACTACCAAACGCCGAGGACGTTTTGATAGAGGAGTAAGATTTTTTGGCTCACCTACATTAGAAAAAACTGGTAAAGTCGGAATCTGAGAGTGTTTTCCTTGACTCAATTTACCTATTATCTCAGCATATAGTTGCTTGCTGGTAAGACAGCGATCGCTCAAACGCACCAGACGAGTAGCTAAATTTCTTTGTAGTGGTGATGTCCAAAACTGACTTGTCCAAATCGGGCCAAAAGCATAGATTTCATGAAACATTGTGATCAAATGTTGGGAAATCGCAGCTTTGCGCCAATCCTCTAAGGCTTCTATTAACCAAACCGGACAACCGCGCTTGGCATAACCATAACCCACGTAATGTAGAAGTACTACCTTTGTTGAGTGTTCGTGACTGGATAGTAACTTTAATAAAGCTTGAGTAGATTGTTCCGTAACTTGCTGAACTGGAAACCCCTCTACAATAGCTTGCCCAGACCAATTTGGATCACCAATCAAGAAGGTAGTATTGACGCCAAAATCCTGACGCATTTGTTTAGCTAAATTCAGTGCATAATCTCCGACTCCATCAACAGCCGGAGGTAAGCGAGGGACAATCGCAGTAATCCAATCTAACTCGTTCATGCTTGTCTTTCCTCAAATACTGAAATTAGTTGGTATCTATTATTAATTATTCTTCACTAGAGGTCTTCATCTCAATGTTGTAAATTGAGTTATCCTAGCTTACTGATGAGTATTGTTTCACCTATTTCCTAAAAAATCATGTATACAACACTACAAGAAATTTATGCCCAATCTTCTGAATCAGTTCGAGCTACAGGGCTAAGTCAGGAGTTGGCAAGTGAAGTTTATGGTAAATATGTACAGTTTATTAATCAGTCAGTATCTCAACATGGAAGGTTACTAGATGTAGGATGTGGTTCAGGGTGGTCTTCTTATCTTCTCAGCCAGGAAGGTTATCAAGTTGTTGGCATTGACCTAAATGCTGAAGCCTTTGAATGTCCCAATGTACCCAACTTGACTTTAGTATCGGGCAGCGCTATGAATTTGCCTTTTGAGGATGCTTCTTTTGATGTGGTAGCTTCTCATCAAGCAATTGAGCATATTCCTGAGCCACAAAAAGCAATCATGGAGATGATTAGAGTTCTTAAACCAGGCGGTATCCTGTGCATTGTCGGGCCAAATCTTCTCAGTATTGGTCATTTAATTAAAGCAATTAGTGTATATGCTTGGCAAAATCGTCCCATTAAAAACATCTTCTGGCGATCGCCTCATATGCCTAAGCATCCTTGGGGCAATACTTTACCAGAAGCTTTGGTGTCCTTTCCCCTGATGCTTACTCTCATTACTAGAAAGCTTATTGATAGCAAAGCTACTTTCACGATGCGGGAACCAGACATCAACCCACCCTTTCATGCTGATAATGATGCTTGCTATATGTGTAACCCTATCGATTTTGTGAAATTTTTACCTACTCAAAATTGTGTAGTGATCCAAAATGGATTTTATGGAAGGCTCCAGTGGACAACGCTAATTGCTTCAGGAACTTTTATCGCTGCTCGTAAACTCATACAGGATCGTAGTAATGATATTAAAGTTATGAGCAATTAATCACCTAAGTTATTAATTAAAAAATGCATACTCTAAGGTAAAGATAAAAGCCCTGCGGAGCTTATCTCCACATGGGCCTTTACTCTATTTACCAGTCTTTTCTTATTTAACTAGCAAATTGGGTTAATAATCTCAGCAACTAAATTTGTTACCCTGAGAATTTGTTGCTCTTCCTCAAAATCTGCTAACCTTTCTGGAATTACCTTTTTCTTAGTTTTGATTTCTTCATCTGTAATCTCTTGCATCAGGTTAGCCAAAGCATCAATATAACTATCCTCCCAGGGTTTAGCTCCTGGTAGCCTCCAAACCCAATCCCCACCAATGTCATATGCCATAGGAATTTGACTCGTTACCACTGGTAATTTTGCTGCTACATACTCACTTAGCTTTGTTGTATAGCGAAAACTACCAACTGCATCCACACTCTGAGGTAAACTGGCTACATCCATAGCTGCCATGTAGTCAAGTACTTGCTCATAAGGTACATTACCGGGCAGAAAAATTCGACTTCCTAAATCTTTACCTGCCAACTCCTTTAAATAAGCAAGTCCACTCCCATCCCCAACCACTAAAATAGCAATGTTCTTGGAGTTAATTTTCTGGAAAGCTTTGACTAATTCATAACCATAGCAGTACTGAAATTGCCGATTCCAAGCTATTGATCCCAGTAGCCCAAACACAAGAGCATCATGGGGAATTCCTAGTTGCTGACGAATATTAACTCGACTATTAGCCAATTGTTCAGTAGTGCGAGAAAAATATGCCCAACCCGCAGCAGTTACTCCTTTCGGCGCTCCATAAGTTAGCGCACGACCAACTAAATAAGGTGTCCAACCGATAAACCCAGCGCAAAAGTGGCAGAGAATTTGCTCGTAAACACTGACAATTGGTGCAAGGAGTGGATAATTTAAATTAATGAAAGGTGCGATCGCATCCCCACTGCTGAAAATATAGGGAATACCAAAAAACCATTGCAGAAGTAAACACGCTACACCCCCTAAGACTCCAGTACCTTCCATAACTACTAGTCTGGGTTTTGTCTGCAAAGCTTGTCGAATAATGCTAATGAAGCTTTTGAATTTATCAGTTCGATCAAAGGGAACAACTTGAAACTTAAAGTTTTGTAAAAGTTTTAAGATTCGAGCTTCCTCATTCGATCTTGTACCTTTGGTAGCAAAGACCAAAATTTCTGCATCTTTCATTTGGCAGTTCTTAAGCAAGGAGATTGATATTTAGTGATATACTATACCCTATTCTGTTAGTAATAAGTGATATACTATACACCGTCTGACTGGCAATTATAGTTTTAATTAAAGCCGATTAAGGTATTTCTGTAACTAACGGAGACACTAGTGAAATGCCTAATGTTATTGAAGATACATAGAATGATGTGATTCAAGATATATGTATGGTAATTAGCGAAAAAAAATAGGGTGGTTATATTGCAGCTATTTTAGACTTGCTCAACAGTCCCTCTCAACTTTAAGAACTGGCTAATAGAGGTTAGAAGCGATTGCATATACTTTATGCTTGGCTATCTCTTGCTAATCAAGATTTACAATTTTTCACCAAACTTTTGGATAATTGCAATGAAAACAATTGTACGCGATTCACTTGCTTATTTTTCTCGCTCTTTACCCTACTTTAAAGGCAAGTATAGATTAGGTACAGCGCTTGTACCAAGGATGACTAATTATCGGATTGACAAAGATTGCCTTGTAAAAATTAAAATGCAGGACGGTAGCATAATGCGTCTTGATTTGCGTAGTATGCTAGAGCAAAAAGTCTTTTTTTCGGGAGAATATGATGGTGGAATTATTCAAATACTATCTAGAATTTTAGAACCAGGAGTAGTAATCTTTGATGTTGGTGCAAATATTGGACTTTATTCTATATCTTTAGGAACAAAACTTAAAAAAATAGCTGATAAATCTCAAATATGGGCTTTTGAACCAGTAATATCTAATTTTAACCGCCTAGCTAATCTGGTTGAAGCTAACCACTTAACAAATATTGTTTATCCAGTGCATACTGCCCTTGGAAACCAAGAGGGAGAAGTGCAACTTTGTATGGTAGATGAACAAAATAATTCATCTACAGGTAATGCTTTTTTACTCAAGGAAAGTATATTTAATAAAGAGAAGCCTACTTGTTCATCACCTATTACTAAGTTAGATAAGTTTGTTGAAAAACATAACATTTCAAAATGCGACATTATCAAAGTAGATATTGAGGGCGCTGAGATGGAATTTATGTTAGGAGGGCTGAATTTTCTGAAGAAAGCAGACCAATCATTTACGGTGAATTTAATCCATACTGGGTAAAACATTTTGGGTATTCCTTTGTAGATGTGGCAAAGTTAGTAATCCCTTGGGAATATAATTTGTACCAACAAGTAGGACGTAATCACTTTATTGAAATTAAGGAAATAAAAACGGGTATTTCAGATGTACTAATGGTTCCTAAAGAAAAATTACCTCATATCTTATCGAAATTAAATATAGTGCAATAGTCTATAAACAATTTCATGAGTGTAATTTAGACATTTTCAAAACTATGTCAAAATAATAAATTTTCTCATCTAAATTGGCAATTACTATGCAGAATCAATAACATGGCTCAACTACGCCTCGCGATTATCTGTGATTATCCAGAAGAAAACTGGCACAGTATGGATTTGTGCGCTCAGATGCTATTCAAGCAGTTGCAAACCAAACACACTACATCTATTCAAGCTATACAAGTCTGTCCAAAATTTAACTGGCGTTGCAAACAAATTCCTTGGCTTGGCAAAAAGCATTTTGCTTACAATGCAGATCGCTTACTCAATCGATTTTGGGACTATCCCCAGTATCTCAAGAACAGAGTCAAAGATTTTGATTTTTATCACATTGCTGACCACTCCTACGCGCAGTTAGCCCATGTCTTACCACCAGAGCGTACAGGAGTATACTGTCATGATATTGATACCTTTCGCTCTCTTGTAGAGCCAGAGCAAGAACCTCGACCTAATTGGTATCAAGCTATGTCTCACAGAATCTTACGTGGTTTGCAGTCATGTGCTATTGTCTTTTATTCCACCGCAGAGGTAAGAAAGCAAATTGAGCGTTACCAACTAGTAGAACCATCACACCTAGTTCATGCTCCCTTAGGTATCGCCTCAGAATTCATGCTCAATTCTGATAACGTCAGTATTGCTGACCAAAAGATATTAGAAAAAATAGGTGCAGTACCTTTCCTATTACACGTTGGTAGTTGTATTCCCCGTAAGCGCATTGACATTCTGCTAGAAGTTTTTGCCCAAGTACGAGCTATCCATCCAGAGTTACGACTTGTCAAAGTCAGTGGTGAATGGACACAAAGCCAGCAACAGCAAATTGATCAGTTGAATATCGGTGAGTCAATTATTCATCTACAAGATTTGCAGCGCTCAACCATAGCCAGTCTTTACCAAAAAGCAGCAGCTGTTTTACTAACAAGTGAAGCAGAAGGCTTTGGATTACCTGTGATTGAAGCCCTAGCTTGTGGAGCGATCGTAGTTGCTAGCGATATTCCTGTTTTGCGTGAAGTGGGTGGAAAAGCCGCAGTATATTGCCCGATGGGGGATGTATCAGCCTGGGTGAAAACTGTAGAGCAACTATTGGTGAATCCAACAAATGCTCCAGCTTTGAATTTGCGTGTGAGTCAGGCGCAGAAATATTCTTGGTCTATTCACACCCAAATAATTGCTCAATCTTATTTACAATTAGCTGATTGATGAAACTGTATGAAAATTGTCTTTGTGAATCCAGTGGGAGTAATTGGTGGTGCTGAGAGATCTCTGCTGACTATCTTTGCTGCACTCTTAAACTCACAACCCGATATTCAACTGCACTTAATTGTGGGTACAGAGGGGCCTATGATAGAAGCAGCTCAAAAATTGGGAGTACAGGTGCAATTACTGGCACTACCAGCAGGGGTGAACCTACTTGGTGATAGCATCTTCAAAGGTAAGAATAAAGTTTTAGTTTCATTAATATCGTTATTACGAATAATAGAAATCTTACCTGCGGTCAGCAAATATCTTTGGAAATTTCGCCAATTTCTGCGTGAACTCAAGCCAGACTTAATTCACTCCAATGGGATTAAAGCTCATTTATTAGTTGCGCTAGCTAGAGTCAGGGATGTACCCGTTGTTTGGCACATCCAGGATTTCTATGGATCACGACCATTCATGGCACAAGTTTTACAATGGATGAGCGCTAGTTCTAACTTAGGAATTGCTATTTCTCAAGCGATCGCTCAAGACGCAAGAGCAACACTACCAGGCTTACCAATAGAAGTAATTTACCATGCTGTAGATGTCAATTACTTCTGTCCTACTTTTTCTACAGCCCCCAACCCTAAAGAAGACTCCTGTGCTCATCTTCCTCTGCGGGTAGGATTAGTTGCGACTTTTGCCCGTTGGAAAGGACATGATGTTTTTCTAGAGGCAGCAGATCGGATATTGAAAGCACATCCTGACTTGAATGTTCGTTTCTGTATTGTTGGTGGAGCAATTTATAAAACTCACGGTTCTCAATTTTCTGAACAAGAATTAAGAAGCAAAGCCTTGCAACTAGAAATTGCAGATAAAGTTGATTTTCTTGGTTTTCAACAAAATATAGCAGAAATTTACCGTTCATTAGATGTTGTGGTTCATGCCAGCACCCAGCCAGAACCCTTTGGTTTGGCAATAGTAGAAGCTATGGCTTGTGGTAGACCTGTGATAGTATCTCAAGCAGGTGGTGCAGCTGAGTTATTTACTCATAACTATGATGCAATTGGTGTACCACCTGGTGACTCTATTGCCTTAGCAGCAGCTATTCTAGATTTACTCGATCATGCCGAAAAACGGCAATTCATCTCAGAAAAAGCAAGACAAACAGCTATTGAACATTTCAGTCACAAACGTTTAAGTCAGCAAGTTATCGCAGTTTATAACTCTGTTTTGAGCAGCAAGTAAAATTCTCGCAGCAGTTTGATTGAGAGAAATCAAGTGTGCGATCGCTAGACTGACAAAAAAGATTACTAAACAGGACATTACTCAAACGCTACTCTTTGTATAGTAGCCGTAATATTGTTGTTTAGCAGCAACACCATTAACGGCTATACCCAAAACATTTTGACCAGCTTTCTCTAACAATTCTTTAGCAAGAGAAGCGCTATTAGCATTAACTACTCCTGGTCGAACTACAAATAAAATTCCATTAGCCAGTTTGCCTAGAACTGTTGCATCAGCAGCAACAGTCAATGGTGGAGTATCAATGACAACAAAGTCAAACCTTTGTGCAACTTGAGCTACAAATACAGCCATTTGACTAGAATTAACTAGCGCAGATGGGTTATTAGTCTGATCGCCAGTAGTCATAACTTGCAAGTTAGGTGCAATTTCAGTAACAGCGCGTTCTAGATCCAACTTACTTTTGATGATATTGCTTAAGCCAACTTCATTTGGAAGTTCCCAGATTTTGTCTTGGCTAGGATTCCTTAAATCTGCATCCACCAGCAATACCCTGCGTCCGATTTGAGATATGGAGAAAGCCAAGTTAGCAGCGATTGTTGATTTTCCTTCTCTAGGTACAGCACTCGATACCACAATTACCTTAGGCTGTTCTAAATTAAAAAATCTCAAATTGGTTTGTAACATCCGAAAAGCTTCGCTAACAGGGGAATCTGGTTTACTTTTTACTATTACCTCTGGAATCTGGCTACCATTGCTAAAAGGTGGAATGTAAGCTAGTAAGTTATACCCCAGCAATTCTCTCGCAGATTCAGGTGTTTTGATAGTTTTGTCCATTTTTTCCAAAATAAAGGCAGTCGCTCCACCTAGCAAAATCCCACCAATCAATCCTTGCAATAAATTTACGTACTGACGACTTTTAATTGGTACTGATGGAATTAACGCAGGTGTAATCACCCTAGCGTTACTAATTTGCAGATTTTCTGCTACTTGCAGTTCTTGATAGCGAGCCAGAAGATTTTGGTAACTAGATTCAGTAGCAGCTATTTCTCGCTCTAGCTGACGTTGTTGCAACTCCAACTGTGGTAGGGTATTAGCCCTTTGTCTGTAATATCCGATGACTTCAGCTAATGCTCTCAGCCGTACTTGCAAACTAAGACGCTCTGCTTCAGCTGTGGCGTAATTAGCAAGAATGCTTTGTTGTAGACCTTGAGGTTTGAGCTGCACAATATTTTCAGGATCTTTGGTTTGATTGAAACGTCCTGCTTTACCAACAAAACTTTGTTCTATGCGCTGTCTAAGTTCACTTTTGAGAACAGCTATCTGTTCTTTAAGGTTAACCACTGTAGGATGATTATCTGTCAAACGCAGTTTGACCATTTCAAGTTTTTGTTGGATCTCTTGTAACTGGCTTAAAACCGAACTTGTTGATGGTGATTCACCTACAAAACCCGTAATGACAGCTTGCTGTGAACTGACACCAAAAAATTGCTTGATTGATTGCATCCTTGCAGTTTGAGATGCTAGTTCAAAGCTAGTTGCAGCTACTTGTTTATCAAGCTCAGTCAAAATTCCTACACTTGATGTAGCTTCAGCTTTGAGGTCTAAAACCCTATTCTGTTGTTTAAAATCTTGCAATTTCTTTTCGGCGGCTTGTAATGCTTTTTTACTTAACGGTAATTGTTCAGCGATGAATCTTCTTGCAGACCTGGTTTGAGCGCGATTGGCATCAATATCATTTTCTATATAGATTTTCATCAGGGTATTAACAATTGAAGCGGCCTTTCCAGGATCTATATCTGTATAGGAAATTTCCAATATATCAGTTTCTTCAATATTTTTTACTTGCAGATCTTTTAAAAAGACTAGAGGGTTTATATTTAGATACAGGGCCTTTATTGTTCTTTCGGCTACGGGTAAAGAGCGTATAACTGCTACCTCAGTTCCCATCGGTCTACCACTGACTGAACTCTCCAACTGTCCTAATTGACTACCTACACCTGTAAGTGAAGAGGTAGCATTTTTTTTCAGTACAAGCTGACCTGTTGCTTGATAAGTAGGCGTTTCTAGTATAGTTTTCACTATACTTAACGCCAATACAGCCAAGAAAATTATAGAAACAGGTACCCACCTACGCTTCAGAATCATCCAATATTGCAAATTTTCTTCCATATAATACCCTTCTAGCTACTGTTAGCTAATTAACAATTTGAATCGTTCTTTCTTCTCTAGCAAGGAATGGGAAAATTTTAAAAAAAGATAACTGCTACCCTGTACTAGTTAAAGTAGATTGTGGCTTATTTTACTATCAATCTTCTTAAAAGCACACTGATTTTTCTCAGTATAACTACGTAATTAATGAAAAAATTTATTAAGCTAATAATTACACTGTCAACTCATTTGCAAAAAAATGAATGGTGTGGGAATTAGAGTAGCTAGAAATAGAACTGTAAGTTTCTCTTTCCTAAGCTTTCACTTCTGAACATTATTGAGTTGAAAAGCTTATATTAAGTAAAATGCGTATAAATGTGTAAAAATTTACTCTATTCCAAAAATAACCTTCATTACTTGGTCATTGACTTTTTTTGAGTAAACTGTATAAGCTAGCACTAAATAAACACAATTTTGGATACTGTTAAACAATACCTCTATTATTCATGCGATCGCATAATCTCAATGGCAAAAATGACTGTTAGAAAATGAAGTGACTGAATTTTCTAACTATCCTAGCTGGTTAACCTACGCATATTAAGTGAAGACTTCTCTTTCTACGTATTAATACTGATGTTATATTGAAAAATTTATATATAAATATACGGTATTATGATCGGGTGCAGAATTATTTTCAATCTCAAATGAGGCGGTGCTGATTGTTGCCGTTCTGATGTCTGATGGTAGTAAGAACATATTGTTTGCAACGAAAACTGTTGTAATACTATATTCGTTTCCTTTAAAGGAAAGGTATTTTGATGAAACTAAGTAGTATTTTTTCCCTGATGTTAGGTTGTTGTAGTGCTATTGGTATCGTTGCCAGCACATCTCCAGCCCATGCTCTGACTTGGACTTTCAATTTGAATTTCAACGATGGAGCCGTTGCTACTGGCTCATTTGATTACAATGGTGGTATTTACTCAAATATAAATGTTACTGTAATTGGAGGAATAACTACTGCTGCTGGAAAAGTTTTCAATGATGCGGATCTAATTGGCAGTGCTGGCAATAACTTTGCTGTGCAAAACTCTGGCGGAAGCGATTTTTTTTATCTCCAAAATAATCGCGATTCAGATTGGTCTAATCCTCTAGCTTTGTCGTACGGTCAAATTTACGCTCAAATAAGATCTCCTGGAATTGAGTTAAATCCGTCTGCCAGTGGGATTGCTGTTGCACCACAAGTTCCTTGGTCAACTGATGCAACTGCTGCAATTCCTGTGGGAAGTCTCCTATTGCTAGGCGCAATGAGAAAAGTTAAGAAAAGAGTAGCATCTAATATCTGCATTCTTAACCCTGAAAGCAGGAAAGTTAGCTAGAATTAATTTTTCCACCTTCAGACTTGCCGTTTATAGAACACTGCGATCGCCTGATTGCAATAAATTTGTGTTGTTTCTCGAAAAATGGCTACAAATATTGATGATTTTGAGTAAGCACCTCTTGTGCTGACTCAAAACTATGTGTAGCTCTAATTTTGAGAATTATTTACGATCTCATCAGTGCGATCGCTTCATTAGAATGATTTATCTCAAAACTAAGAACTTTCTAATTCTAAAATCACCACTGAACAAAAATATAGTGAAGAGGCTTTGAATTTTATTCTACGTATTAGTACTGATGTAATTTCAATTTAATATATTAATATACGACATATCGTTGAGTAAGAGCTAACTTTCAATCTTGGGTAATGCAGCACTGATTGTTGCCATGCAGACATATACTGTTGCTACTATCCAAGTTAGGTAGAAATTATGGCTTTACAGCTTACTAGCGAGCGACTTTATTTATTTTCTGCACGTGCGCCTAGATATGCGATCGCATTAGATAAAGTCTAACTCAGAGTAGAAAATATTAATCTAAACCATATAATGAAAACCAAGGAACAAGCAAAAATTTCCAGACAGCCAATAGAAATCACAGAAATTATAGAACAGCGGGTCTTCGCTTTGTTACGTGTGATTGGCTATGCACTTCTAATATTTACGCTCATCGACTACTGTGCTGCCTTAATTCCTCCCCGTTTAACAGATCCTAGTTGGGAATTTCAAGTTATTGGAAGATTGGTAGATATAGTTTGGGCGCCATTGTTGGGAATGACATTTATATTTTTATACAATCGAAAAACTATAGTTAGTTATCGGCAACTCTCAATCTTGCGATTTTTCTCTTGGTCTGCTTTATTTTTAGGAATAGCTTATATCTTAATGTTGCCTTTGGTTATTAATAATAGCCTCACACTCTACCGAAACATTAATAATCAATTTACTCTTCAACAGGTACAACAACAAGAACAGCTACAACAACTAACTACCAAAGTTAATACACTAAACTCTGCTCAAGAACTAAATAACTTAGCGAAAATTTTAAATCTACCTAATGAAGCCGATTCTAATCAATCGTCCAAAGATTTGCAGCACAAACTATCTCAGCAACTTAAAACATTCGCTAACAATGCTTCAAGTGCTGCCAATGCAGCCAGGCAAGAACAGATTAAAAACTTGATCAAAGCTTCTGTGAAGACTAACTTAGGACTTTTATTATCGGGATTTTGCTTTATTACCTTGTGGAAGCTAACTGACTGGGTACGCGTTATCGATAAAATTTTTGGGTAAGAATAGTGAATAAAAATATTCAGATTAGTAAGATAAATAACCAAGGTGTACAAAGCTCATCGTTTTATTTCAAACATTTACCTAAATCACATTTATTTTACATACTAGGTATTTTTTCTACTCTTGCTATTTTACATTTAAGTATAATTAATAGTCATGAAATTGAACGTGAAGAAATAGCTGTAGATGGAGTTTATTGGACAGGAATTTTATTTTTATTGTGGCAAAATAGACATCATAAAATAGCTACCAATTGGATTGCTAGTTGCTTGGGTTTAGGGTTACTCTTTCTTGTCATATTTAGACCCTTGTACTTATGGCGCTTAGATTTAATTTTATTTAGGTTTGGCCCTATTGTTGCTGGTTTAGGCTTAGGATTGCTATCTTTTGGATTTTCGGGATTAAAGCAGCATTGGCGCTTATTTTTATTGTTATGCTTGATGCTGTTTCCTTTTGGTCACATCAATAATTTTTTTGCTTCCTGGCTGCACTTTAGTGATTTCACTGCAACTATATCTGCCTTTTCTCTCCACTATTTAGGATTGCAAGCTACTGCCCAAGGTGCCTTTGTCATACTACCTACAGGCCAGGTGGAAGTTCTTTATTACTGTACTGGTGGTCTTTTGATTGTATGGTTACTCAGACTCAGCCTCTTGATTATGGTAGTCGTTTTTCCCTTAAGTTGGCAGCAGAGATGGGGATTAGTTATATCTGCTATGGGTACTGGCTTTTTAGTTGGCTGTTTTCGTGTAGCTTTGTTAGCTGTTGTCGTGAATAACCGCAGTATTTTTGAATATTGGCACAGCTATACAGGTGGCTCTATTTTTATCGCAATTGCAACTATTACTTATGCTGCCCTATGTAATTGGATACTGCCATTAGAATATTTATCTCCTCTGACAAAAGAATGTAAACCTGCTACCACAGCGACAGTTACGCCGAAACGGGGCTTTTTTCTTGCTGCTACCTGGGTAGGGATGATATTAACTGCTATCTATTTAATAACGAATAAACGGTTGCTAACCACCTCTCTTTTGCCAGATCAACTTGCTTTAAATAGCTGGCAGCAAGTAAATGTCAAACCCCTGATTGAGCAACAAAAAGATACTCAAGACACTGTAAAGTCTACTGTAGTTTTATCTAGAAAGGATTATAGCTATCTGAAAAACACTCAGCAGTTGAAGTTGCAAATGCGCTATGTCGTTAATACTAGAGGCGAGCCAAATCCTTTTTTAGAGAAGCTAAGTGAAAACTTAATTAAAAATAGCCAGCAACAACCTAAATACGTCAAAGGAGTTGGCTTCTATACGCTCTATAGCGACAGCAAACAAGCTTACCTCACAGCTTGTATTAATCCTCGTGGAGGTAGTACTGTTACTTCAGCTCAATTTATGCAAAATAGATACAAATATGACTTAGTTTGGAATCGCATATTACCTTGGGTTTTGGGAAAGGAAGTACTTAGAGATGACCGTTGTATATGGGCCCAGTTATCTCTTCCTTTGAATGGAGTCTCAGCTTCTAATATTTACCTAGATTTGGAAGCTATCTGGAGCAGGAACTATACTGCATGGCAATCCCTATTTATTAATAAAATAGATTAGAGGGCATAAAAGTCATTAAATTTCCCTCATAGAAATATTTGTAAAAACACTATATATAAATAATACGAAATCTTAAATTTATTGATTGTAATTAAAATAAAAGCTTTGTCTATATTATTTCCAGCAAAGTAATTTAATTTCTAAACTTTTATTTTAAAAAATAAAATCAATTCTGCATTAATTGCGTATATTTACTGATGTATAAAGCATAAAAAATAAACAAAATATACTTGTTTGCTTTAGGGATAAAAAGCAAATAGTTTGTTAACTATATTTTAAACTCAATCATTCTTATTCAAAGCTTGAGGCTGATTTTTCATATTTACAAAAAACAGCTAAATTACCTTTATTTATAGATGTCAACAACACTCAACTACCGGATAGTTCATTTGTCTAAATATTATCCTCCAGATAGAGGAGGTATGGAGACGCACGTTCAAACTCTAGCTCGTTCCCAAGCTGCTTTGGGTGCAGAAGTTAGCGTAATTTGTGTAAATGGGTTTGATGAAAAAGGACATTTATCTACTAAAACAAACACCGTTTACGAGATAGATGGTGATGTTAAAGTTACCCGTCTCGGTCGCCTTTTTTCATTAGCACGATTTGATATATGTTTTGGACTGTGTCAAGAACTTCGTAGATTGGCTAACGAACCAAAAACTATATTTCATCTTCATACTCCTAATCCAACAATGCTGATGGCTTTAACTATATTGGATAGGACTATACCTTTAGTAATTACACACCACAGCGACGTAATTAAGCAAAAAATTTTAAAGTATGCATTGCGACCATTTGAATATTTAGTTTACAGCCGAAGTTCGCAAATCTTAACAACTAGTTTGCAGTATATTCAAGGCTCAAAATTTTTGCGGTTTTATTATGATAAATTAAGTGACCTGCCACTTGGTCTAAATCTTGCAATATACAGTAACCCTAATCAAAAAGCACTTGATTTTAGTCGTAGTCTGAAGGATAAATATGGAGAAATAATCTGGTTAGCAGTAGGTAGACTTGTCTATTACAAAGCATTGCATATATCAATTGAAGCCCTAACTTTGGTGCCAGGGAAATTGGTTGTAATTGGTGTTGGTCCTTTGGAAGCGCAACTAAAGACTTTAGCGCGAAAACTGGGAGTAGAAAACCGCATTATTTGGTTAGGTCGTGTGAATGAAGATGAGCTGGTAGGAGCTTATCATACTGCAACTGCTCTTTGGTTTCCTTCTAACTTACGCAGTGAGGGATTTGGCTTAGTTCAGGTAGAAGCGATGGCAAGTGGTTGTCCTGTAATTAATGCCAACATTCTCTGTAGTGGTGTCCCTTGGGTGAGCCGAGATGAAAAGGAAGGTTTGACTGTACCAATTAACGATCCATTTGCTTTAGCTAGGGCTGCGAAGCGTCTTCTGTCGGAACCTAATCTGCGCGAACGACTGATAATAGCAAGCCAAAAACGAGCTGAGTATTTCAACCATACAAATATGGCTCAAAGAAGTTTTGAGTTTTATGACAAAGTTCTAAGTCAAGGATGGAACTATCCGGTCATACCCAAAGCAGTAGATTTACTATGAAACTTCTACATATCTCTGCCGGAAATTTGTTCGGTGGAATTGAGACTTTGCTACTAACTCTGGCAAAAGAGCAAAGTTTATGCACACAAATGCAGCCTCACTTTGCCTTGTGCTTTGAAGGTAGATTAGTGAATGAACTGCGAAGCTTGGGCGCTACAGTACATATGCTAGGTCATGTAAGAGTAAGTCATCCTTGGACAGTGTGGAGAGCGAGGTTGCAACTCCAGCAACTCTTAAGACAAGAGCAATTTGATGTAGTAATTTGTCATGCATGCTGGCCGCAAGCGATTTTTGGTTCGACGGTTAGAGCAAATCATATACCACTGGTATTTTGGTGTCATGACGTGCTAAATGGCAGACATCCTTTAGAGCAATTGGCGAAGTTGGTGCCGCCAGATTTGGTAATTGCTAATAGTCGTTACACCCAAGCTACTGTACCAAAGCTCTATCAAAGCTACAGTGATACTCTTTATCTACCTGTAGTCTGTCCTGATATTGGCAATAATGCCTTGATTCGCCATGCTGTCAGAACTGAACTGGATACTCCTGATGATGCGATCGCTATTATCCAGGCATCTCGTCTAGAGCGATGGAAGGGGCAAAATGTGTTACTTTCAGCTTTGGGGCAATTGCGCGAAGTACCAAATTGGATATGTTGGCTGGCTGGAGGAGTGCAACGTCCTCATGAGTCAGAGTACCTACAAGAACTAGAAGTGCAAGCGCAACATCTGGGTATTCGTGAGCGAGTGCGCTTTTTGGGACAAAGAACTGATGTGCCACGCTTGTTGGTTGCAGCTGATATTTATTGTCAACCGAACACAGGGGCAGAACCATTTGGAATTGCTTTTGTAGAGGCTCTTTATGCAGGTTTACCAGTCATTACAACTGCTATGGGGGGAGGAGCAGAAATTGTTGATGACTCCTGCGGACGGTTGGTTACACCCAATGATACTAATGCCTTGAGTGAGGTTTTGGGTAAATTGATTGCAAATCCTCATGAAAGAAAATATCTAGCAGACGCTGGAAAGTCACGAGCTGCTTATCTTTGTAATCCTGAAAGCCAGCTGAATCGGCTTTACAATCTGCTTTCTCAACTTGATAAACAAAAGGCTGTGGCATGATTTGATAAAAATCTGCATTGGAAACCGTATTTCCTTAGAGCTAATTGTGATAACTTAACCGAATTGATTAGAAACACTCAAAAAGGGATAGCAAGCCTTATACAAGGTTAGGAAAAAACTAGCTTTTTTGTTCTTTTGTTCTAACCAACAGTGAAAAAATTATGACACTGAAGCAACGTGCAAAAAACTTAACTTATGTAGCTGGATTAGCCGCTTCGATTTCTGTAAGTTCTTTGTTTGTAGCTCCAAAAGCTAATGCATTGACTTTTTTCACTCAAACTACTTCGTTCAGTAATCAAGTGACTGAACTTGCTGGAACTCCTGTATTAACACTAGATAAGTATAATCCACAACCAGGAGAAATAGTAACTGATGTCAAATTTACTATAACTGCTACTTTAAGCAGTAGTGGTACAGTTACAAATACAGCCGCAAATCCTCAGACTTTTACTGTTAGGGTTGAACCAACTTTTTTTGATTTGACTCCAGGTGCAAATGCTCCTGCCGCACTACAAACTTATTCACCTCTGGCTTCTTATACCGAAATAGGGAGAACGAGGTACACTAATTTGGCTCCTAACACACCTACACAGTTTGGCCCATTCACAATCAATAATAACGCTAGTCCGATGATAGTGACTTTTAGTCAACCAATAGACATTGCAGGTTTTTTAGGAACAGGGACTTTTTCTTTTGAGCCTTTTACGGAAATATTCACTGGTGTTAGTGGTGGGGGTGGTAACGTTGCGACCAACATTACAACACTTGCTTCAGCAAGCATCACAGTAGAATATAATGGCACTTCTAACCCTCCCACCGTTCCCTTTGAGTTCTCCTCCAATGTAGCTATTGGTTCCTTTGTTGGCATCATGTTTGGACTATCTTGGTGGAAACGCAAGTGTCATATTCAAAAGACTAAAAGTTAGGGTGTGTGGACAAACTATAGGCAAAACAAGATAGCTACACTCATCAATATTAGACTTGTCCAACAATGGGATATCAAGTCTTGTGTTATGGCGCTTTGAACATTACTGAATGCAAGCATGATTTAGTTGGGTAGGGAAACAGCACGATATTTGAACTACTAGAGTAACAAGCAAATAATGACGCAAACACAAATAAATGTTGACAACAGAGCGCGACAAAGCCTTGGCAGTAGTAGTGATCCTATCTACCAAATGGTGGCTAGAACAGTAGCGCAAAGACATTCAGGTGGTGGTGTATTGGTAGATGTTGGTTGTGGTAAAGGTAAGCTTTGGCCATTTGTACGCGATCGCTTTGATCGTTATATTGGTGTAGATGCTGTACGCTATCCTGACTTTCCACCACAAATAGAATTTCTCGCCTTTGACTTAGATATTGGGAAAGCACCTTTACCAGAGGGTTTCGCTGATGTTGTCTGTGCGGTTGAGACTATTGAACACCTGGAAAATCCACGGGCTTTTATACGAGAGCTGGTTAGGTTAACCAAGCCTGGAGGATTAGTAATTGTCACCACACCAAATCAATTAAGCTTGTTAAGCAAGTTAACCTTTATTTTGAAAAATCAGTTCAATGCATTTCAGGAAGCACCTGGTCTTTATCCGGCACACATAACAGCTTTGCTAGAGATTGATATTTTCCGTATTTTTACGGAGTGTAAAATTACTGAGATTCAAATACAATACAGCAACTATGGACGTATACCCTTTACACCGTGGCACTGGCCAGAAAATCTAGGTTTTCGTGGGCGTGCATTTAGCGACAATATTCTTTGTGTAGGAAAACCTAAAACTTTATCTTAGGAGACTTGATAAAATTTTAAGGAATTAAAATCAATTAGGTAGCGTATGAAATGGGAATACAGTATTAAAATTCAACTACTGAGAGTTTTTCTATTTATTTTCTCAAGACCATCTTTATTTATTTTTTTTTATGGGTTGAATAAAATCTGTTTAAATGCAATGAATAGAATCGCCGCTTCTCAACTAGCTCCTGATTGTACTGGCGAAAAAATAGCATTCAAATTTGCACTAAAGACATTAAACAATAATAAGAATTTGATTATTTTTGATGTAGGTGGAAATTATGGCCATTATTCAGACATGATTAAAAAGGTATGTGATTCTGCAAAAAAAAACTTTGATTTATATATTTTTGAACCATCTGCATCTTGTTTTTCTTATTTATTAGAAAGTAATAAATATTTCAAAAATATTAAACTTCACAAACTAGCTATTTCAGAAGAGAACAGTTGTTCTGGATTATATTCGCCTTGGAGAGGCTCTCCTGGAGCCAGCCTTGTTAAACTTGATTATTTGAATATAATGATGGCAGATTTAGCAGATTCTCCACCACATGAAATAGTAAATACTATTAAATTGGATGACTTTTGTCAGCAAAATAGGATTGAGAAAGTTGATTTTTTAAAACTTGATATTGAAGGATTTGAATTTTTAGCACTCAAAGGTGCTTATCAAATGATTATAAACAAAAAAATTGAATTTATACAATTAGAGATTGGTGCAGCTTCAATTACCACTAAATCTATGTTGTTTGATATATGGAGAATGTTAAGCGATTTATATGATTTCTATCTTATTTTGAATCAAGGTTTGATTGAAATAAAAGAATATAAGCTAGATTTAGAATGCTTCTATGGAGCTTCTAACTTTCTTCTAAAATTAAAGAGTAATTGAGTTTCATAATCTTATTGATAAAGAACATGGACTAACTTTAGCTAAACTTGAAGTAAATTATTAAATTTTATATTAGGAATTATTAAAAAAGTTTGTTAGGTAGATTCAGTGATTCTAAAAACAAGTCAGAACTTCTCAAATTCTTCCTCTATATGGACAAAATTAAACTGGACATGGGCCCATACCTTTATCTTGCTACAATTCAGCTTGCAGATATTGCTGTTATTTCCACAAATCGGTATTTTTCGTGTACCAATACGGATTGCATCTTTTGCCCTGGGTTTATTTCTATTAGTACATTTGAAACCAGAAGGGTGCAAACATCCTGCCACTAACCCAGCATTTATAGTGCTGGTAATTATGCTTTTACAATTTTGTTTACATCCCTATATTAATTCTATAGCGGCAGGGGCTGCTCAATGGGCTATGTATCTTGCCATTCTCAGCCCCCTCTTTTGGGTGAGAAGTTTAAAAATTACACCCAATAGTTTTCAGAGCTTAATATTTATGATTTGGGGCATTCACACCTTAAGCGCTGGCTTTGGGGTACTACAGATGTACTTTCCAACAATATTTCAACTATCTTTGTCCACAGTTATTCAAAATAGCATCTTTCAAAAGCAGGGATTATTAATTGCTTTAGCTAATGGTAAACAAGTCTACAGACCGATGGGCTTAACTGATATGCCAGGAGGAGCAGCAACAGCAGGTTTTTATGCTCTTTTATTTAGTGTCGCGATCGCACTTAAATACAAAAACCCGATTTTACGAATTGCTTGTATAGGTAGTGCTGGTATTGGTCTGTTTTGTATCTATCTATCTCAAGTGCGTTCTATTTTGGTATTGGCTGCTATTTCTATGGTTTTTTTCGCAGCCGTGTTGCTCAGAACAGGACAAATCACGCGTTTAATAGTGATGGTTTCAGGTGTAACAGCCTTGTTTGCGGCAACATTTTCTTGGGCGATCGCTATTGGAGGACAGTCTACACTAAAACGCATATATAGCTTGTTTGCTGCATCCCCTCACGAAATTTACCAGCAACACCGGGGGCTATTTTTACAGCATACTTTTGAAAAGCTATTGCCTCAATATCCTTTGGGGGCAGGGCTGGGGCGTTGGGGAATGATAAATAACTATTTTGGTGATAACACTGACATGATGTCCCAACCGATTTGGGTAGAAATTCAGTGGACTGGATGGCTACTAGATGGAGGATTACCTCTGATATTTGCATATATTGCTGCGCTTTACTTAGCATGCCAAACTGCTTGGAAAATTGCTATCAATCGCAAATTGGGTGACTTTGCTCTTTGGGGTGCGTTGATTTTTGCTTACGACATTGGAGCATTAGCAGTCACTTTTAACTATCCTCTATTTATGAGCCAGAGCGGCATGGAATTTTGGTTACTAAATACTGCACTGTTTGTGGCTGCTGGCAATAGCAAGATGGTAGATAAAAAACTTTCGACAACTGTTCAGTTATGAAGTCTTGTCTACTAGTAACAGGTGATTTTGTTAAGACGGGTGGGATGGACAGAGCTAATTATGCTTTGGCTGATTACCTAGCAAAACAAGGACAACAAGTATATCTAGTAGCCCACCGAGTGGCGAATGAATTATTAGCTTATCCCAATGTTAAATTTCATCGTGTACCAAAGGTAGCTAATTCTTATCTACTTAGCAGCCCCTTACTCGACTGGATAGGTCGCCTCCAAGCACAGCGCGTTGCTGTCAATGGTAGTAGAGTATTGGTCAATGGTGGTAATTGCCAGTGGGGAGATGTTAACTGGGTACATTATGTTCATGCGGTTTACCACCCTAATAATCAAGCTGGCTTATTAAGTCAGTGTAAGGGAGCTGTTTCTCATCAAATGTTTTTAGATGCAGAACGAAAAGCATTCAAATCTGCGCGGGTTATCATTGTCAATTCAAACAACACAAAACGAGATTTGATCGAGAAACTAAAAATTCCTGAACACAAACTGCACGTAGTCTATTATGGAATCGATTCACAAATTTTTTATCCAGCTACACAACAAGAGCGAACTGCACTTCGCCAGCAACTAGGATGGGCAGATGACAAACCAATAGTAGTTTTTATTGGTGCTTTAGGCGATCGCCGCAAAGGATTCGATACACTATTTGCAGCTTGGCAACAGTTATGTGCCTCTTCAGAATGGGATGCAGATTTGGTAGTCATTGGGGTTGGAGCAGAACTAGAAGAATGGCAACGTCGGGCTGTAGTTGCTGGTATCAATTCCCGTATTCATTTTTTGGGATTCCGCTCTGATGTTCCTCGTTTGTTACAGGCTGCTGATTGCTTGGTTGCTCCTACTCGTTACGAAGCCTATGGTTTGGGAGTATGTGAAGCCCTATGTTGTGGCTTACCAAGTATAGTTAGTGCTAAGGCTGGAGTAGCAGAACGCTATCCACCACAACTGCAAGATTTATTAATTCCTAATCCTGAAGATGCGATTGATTTAGCAGCACGACTTCAAAAGTGGTGGTGCAATAAACACCATTACAGCAATTTAGTATCTTCTTTTTCGCAAAAATTACGAGATTATAGTTGGGATGACATGGCAAGAAAAATTTTAAACAAGATTGAATAAATATTTTTAAATAAATGAAATCTATGCGAGTTCTGTTAGTAATAAATTCACTACCTTTACCTTTTGGTAACGCTGATGCTAGGTGGTACTATGTTTTATTTAAAGGATTAGTTAACAAAGGACATCATGTTACCGCGTTTGCAACTTGTAGCAAATTAGAAGATATCGCCAAAGCTCAAGCTCTTTTTCCAGCATCAGATTACGACTTGCGCTGCTATCCTGTTCCCAACCGAAAAAATGGACTGATAGCAAAGATGGAAACCCTACGACGACCTTACTCCTATATCTTTAGTTCAGATCTATGCCAAGATTTAGCATCAGAACTTGCCAAACCTCACGATATCCTTCATCTCGAACAGCTCTGGAGTGGTTGGCTAGGACTCGAACACAAGGAACGAGCAATTATTAATGTTCATTATCTATTTTCATTAGATCGCGCATTTGAGTATCAAAACTCTCTGGGAACTCGCCTCAGACGGTTTTTCACTTATCGAGCAGAACAGAAATTACTGAAGGCTTTTCCTAGGATTATTACATTGTCGGAGCGCCTAGCTAAACATATCAATCAAATTAATCCTCAAGCTTCTATTTATACGGTTCCATTAGGTATAGATTTCTCACTTTATCCATTTCTAGAACAAAAGCAAATAAATCAGCAACCAATATTAGGACTCATTGGTGGATTTAACTGGACACCGACTTATTCTGCGGCAGAAAGGCTTTTGACTAGATTGTGGCCAGAAATTAAACGTCGTGTTCCTAATGCCAAACTGCAAATGGTTGGGAGAAATGCTAAAAATGCACTTGCAGCCTTCACCGATATAGAAGACTTGGAAATTTATCAGGATGTACCTGATACCTTGCCCTACTTCACTAAGACAGATGTGATGCTGTATGCACCTATTGCAGGTAGCGGTATGAAAGTCAAAGTTATGGAGGCTTTTGCTTTAGGTACACCAGTTGTAACTACATCTGATGGGGTTGAAGGTATCCCGGCTTTAGATGGAGTTCATGCTGGTATTTGTGAAGATGATCAAGGTTTAATTGAACGGACTGTCGCATTATTGAATAATTCATCTTTGCAACAGGAACGAAGGGTACAAGCTAGACAATTATTAGAAAACTATTGTAGTCCCCAAATAACAATAGAACAAATTGAAAGAGTCTATTCTTGTTAGCCTTACCGTGTCTAAGATTATAAGTTTTGTAGATAAATGTGATTGCTGTGATTTTTTGATTTTAAAATGCTATTTACACATAAAAATTACCAAACTCCTGAAAAATTTGTTATTAATGTTTGGAAAAAGCAAGATATATTTGCAATAGTTTTCTGTTGTATAGTTGGGGTAATTTTGTCCATATTGCCCCACTTGGCGGTTTTCTTTAAATTCGGTACTTTTGAGTACTTAGCAGACGGGGATGATGTACTCTATCTTGCTATAACAAAAGCTCCCTACTATGGAGAATGGCTATTACGAGATCCTTTCACTAGACCTTCTGATTCTATACCCACGCTTTATTCTTGGCTTCAGTTTGTACCGATCGCTAAATTAGCAAGTTGGCTAGGAGTTCCTTTAATTCTTGTTCCTATAGTCTGGCGTATTTTAGGTGGTGTATTTTTTGGCTTATCACTTTACATATTGTTTAGATTACTATTTCAGAATACTAAACGCTCAACTTTTTGGGCATTTATATGTACAATAATTTGCCTGTGTGATGGAGGATTTATAGGTCGTTCTTTCCTAGAGAACTTTATTAATCTCAAGAGCGTAATTCATAATGGTGTCTTACCTAACGCAATTGGTAACGCGGTACTGCCACAATATCGAATTGTGACACCTCTACTCAATCTACCATTTTTATTATTACTTTCTTGTCTATTTCTTCCTGTTGTTCGTCGAAATTGGCAAACAGCACTAGTTGGTGGAATTCTTCTGGGTAGCTGCATACATTTATATTTTTTTTACTGGACGGCAGCATTTATTGCTCTGACACTTTATGGATTTATATATTTATTTTTAGGATGGCGAGGAATTATCTCAAGAGAGAGGTGTTTTCATGAATTATGGTTTGTAGGGCTAATTTTGCTAGGTGGTCTCATCATTGGTTTTCCCCAAATAACTTCAAATTCAGTTATTTTCTCAAAGCCTGAATTTAAACCTATTTTAGAACGGATGAGTCGAGGCGCAAAACTATTCTTGGATGACCCTTTCCGAAGAAACTATATTGTGAATCTTTGGACGTGGATGCATTTAATAGTAGGTGCAATCGCCATTTTTTACTTTCGTCACTTTAATTTAGTCATTATTTCGCTGATGACATTTTCAAGTTATCTTTTGCTAAATAGTGCAATTGTGACAGGCTTAGAATTTGAAAATTACCACTGGAACTACGTTAACAGACCATTTGGAGAAATACTACTTTTAGGCTCATTGGTACTAATATTTCAAGATAAAATGATTTTCGATAAAGTTATTAAAGTTCTAGTAATAGCTATACTTATAACTGGTGTTTGGGGAAGAACTTATGAAGCTCTTCACGCCACAGAACCTGTTCAATATACTAAGACTCTAGAAGAACTGAAACCCTTACGTTCTTCACTTTCCCAAATTGATAAAAATTCAATTATTGCTGGTTCCTTTGAAGCAAATGTAGCTTCTTTGTTTACTAAGGGAGGGCAACTTTTTCAATTTAATCAAACTTCTCATAGTTCTGTGATTTCTGACACTACAGTACTAGAGCGTCATGCTCTCAATGCATGGCTGTTGGGCTATACACTCAATGAATATAAAAACTTAGATATTGAGCAGAATTTTACAGTAGGTCATGCATACTTAAAACCGATAAAATGGCAACCAGAGTCTATAAGGAAAGTACGTATAGATATCTTTGAATCTATTCTTTCAGGAAAAAGGCAAGAGGAAATTTTAATCAAATACTCGCCTAATTATCTGCTGTTAAGTTCTGAATATAAACCAGTTAGAGGGGGTATATGGACAATTTTTTCCAGTTCAAAAAAATGGATTTTGTGGACAAAAATATGATCCCTTCTCTTCGTTCTGTTGTGATTTTAATTCCAGTTTTTAATGATTGGGAAAGCCTTTTTATACTGTTGAAAAATCTTGATAATTTTTTATCGAAGCTGGATATCAAAGTATCTGTTGTGATCGTAGATGATGCATCTACAGTGGTATCTGTTAGTTCTTGGTTTACGAGTGGATGGAAATGTATAGATAGTTTGCTGGTAGTTGAATTGAAGCGAAATTTAGGAAGCCAAAGAGCGATCGCAATAGGTTTAGCATATATAGAGGCAAATATCAGTTGTGATGCTGTAGTTGTTATGGATGGAGATGGAGAAGATAAACCAGAAGATGTCTCTAGACTGATTGAGAAATGCTGTGAAGAGAAGCTGAAGAAAGTTATATTTGCCTACAGACGGAAGCGTTCTGAAAGTCAGAAGTTTAAATTTTTCTACTTGATTTATAAAAAAGTTTTTCAACTACTGACAGGTAGGCAAATTCGCTTTGGAAACTTTAGTATTGTCCCTCGACGTAGTTTGAATCGTTTGGTAGCGGTGGCAGAAATATGGAATCACTATGCTTCTGGAGTAATTAGATCACGTTTACAGTATTCAGAAATAGTAACTGATCGAGGCGATCGCATTGCTGGTGAGTCAAAGATGAATTTTACTGCTCTTGTTACTCACGGGTTGAGTTCTCTTTCTGTATATAGCGATGTTATCGGAACCAGATTATTACTTTTCTCTTTAATATTAATTTTAGTTGGATTTATTTTAGTCACAATTGTTATTAGCATAAGACTATTTACAAATTTGGCTATTCCAGGTTGGTCAACTTTTACTATTGGACTACTCTGTCTTTTCATTTTACAAACTATGACAATTTCTTTATTGTTAATGTTTATTGTTTTAGGTTCTAGAAGTTTGTATACTACATTGCCTTGCAGAGATTACCAAAGCTATATTATTCAGTCTTATAATCTTTATTCAGAGGTTTCTCATGTCTAATAAATATATTGGAACTGAGTTAGAAATATTTGCACATGCTACTAATTGGAAAAACTATTATGCTTCAATTATTCATCCCTACTTAAGTGGTAAAGTACTTGAAGTAGGTGCAGGAATGGGAATGACGACTAAAGTTTTATGTCAAGCAAACTGTAAAAAATGGATTTGCTTAGAGCCTGATTCATTACTACTAGCAAAAATCAAACAGTTAATAGAGGTAAATGAGCTTCCTAGCTTTTGTGAAGCCAAAGTAGGCACACTCTCTGAATTACATGAAACCTCTTTAGATACAATCATTTATATTGATGTACTTGAACATATAGAAAATGACTACAATGAATTAAAGAACTCATTACAAAGCCTTAAAAACGGGGGAAAGCTAGTTGTTCTCTCACCTGCACATCAATGGCTTTATTCACCATTCGACCAAAAAATTGGACACCATAGACGATACACGAAAAAAAGTTTATCCTCTATTGTGCCTAAAGGTTTTAGATGTATTAAATTAAGCTATATTGACTCTGTGGGAATGTTAGCATCCATAGCAAATAAGATATTATTAAAAAGTGCAGATCCCTCATTGAAACAAATTTTATTTTGGGATAGAGTTCTTGTTCCTCTTTCTAAAATGATTGATCCATTATTATTTTTCTCTACTGGAAAGTCAGTCATAGGCATCTGGGAAAAGATTTAATTGATATTTACTATATATCAGGTTTAGTAACTATTAAGAATTATGAAAGTTGCTTTCAATGCTCGATTGTTAAGCTCTTCCACTCTAAGAGGATGGAATCGTTATACTATCAATCTGTTAACAGAATTATCTTCATTGGGTATTGAGCTTTTTCTGTACTCCGATCAACCTTTACATGAAACTCATTTAGCAAAATTACCAAAAGATAGTTATCAAGTACACATTGCTCCGCCTATGCGCTATATTACTTGGGAACAATATTGGTTACCAAAACAGTGTGAAAGAGACAGAGTGGATATATTACATTGTCCAATGAATTTTGGTCTTCCTTGGTCAAGCCCTTGTCCGCGTATACTAACTTTACATGATGCAATAGACCAAGTTTATTATTCCCAAGATACACCTTGGTCTCAACAGTTAAGTTTAGCTCATATACAGACGAAAATATATCATTGGCTTGCTAGAACTAGGGCAGACCATATTATTACTGTTAGTAATTACTCGAAACTGGATATTAGCAAATTTTTGCATATTCCCGAAGATAAAATTACAGTTATTTATGAAGCTGCTGATGCAAGTTTTCATAAGCAGATAACCCAAGAACAAAGGTTGTTAATTCGCAGTAAATATTGTTTGAATCGTCCTTATATTTTCTATGTTGGTGGTTGGGACAAGCGTAAGAATATTCCTTTTTTAGTTCAAGCCTTTGCTGAGGCAAATTTAGATGGTGTGGATTTAGTCCTTGCTGGAGGTAAAGATGAGCAACGTGATTCACTAATGCAATTAGGAGAATCACTGGAAATTTCAGAACATTTACATTTGTTGGGCTGGGTTGATGATGCAGATCTGCCAGCACTTTATGCTGAGGCTCTTTGTTTTGTATATCCTAGCGAATATGAAGGATTTGGTTTGCAAATTTGTGAAGCAATGGCGGTTGGGTGTCCAGTTTTGGCAGCAAGAGCAACTTGCTTGCCAGAGGTTTTAGGTGATGGTGGTGAAACTTTTGCTTTGGATCATTTTAGTGATTTAACAAAGTTACTCATTCAAGTATGTACTGATACAAAATTTAGGGAAAACTTGAGCGATCGCGCTCAACTAAAATCACAGTTTTATTTATGGTCTAATAATGCTGTTGCTACTCAAAATGTTTATTTATCATTAAAATCATCTTGTTAAGGAATCGTAGAGAGCAAAAATATGAAGTGTATTACTTGTGGAATTACTCATGTTTTAAATATTCGGAAAAAACAGTATTGACGAAAGTGTAATTAGAAAGATAATTATCATTAACAACTCAAACAGTTACTAGAGATATCAACTGATTGCAGATTTTATGCAACATAGGTAAGTAATGTAAAATATAGAAAAATATGCTACAGACACTTCAATCTTGGCAAGAAATTCAAAACAGTCGAGAACAACTTCAAGAAAGGGGGCTAGATTTTACAGATCCTCTGAAAACTCGTTTTTGGCGCTTTCTATTTGATCTGCGGTTTCGTTATCAATTGCTACCACCACAACCAGATGTAACTAAGAGTTGGGATGTGGCTAAAGCAGTTGAAGTAATTACATCTACAGTTCCTAATAAGTTAGCTCCTATTCTCGATATGGGCTGTTTTAATTCGGAAATTCTTTATGTACTTCATGCTTTAGGTTATAAATCTCTACATGGATGCGACCTTAATCCTATCTGTCATTGGATGTTCTTTTGGCATCAAATTCGCTACTGCATAGCTGATTTGACTCAAACAAGCTATCCCAATCACTATTTTGCTGCTATCACTTGTTTGTCAGTCATAGAGCATGGAGTACCACTAGACAATCTGGTTAAAGAGGTTCGTCGTATTTTACAACCTGGTGGTTTATTTATCTTAACGACAGATTATGATGCAACAGGACAGGAACATAAAATTCCTGAAGATTTCCAAATATTTGGCTTGAATTGGACAATATTTAATCAAGCAACTTTGCAGGAGCTAATTCAGAAGTTTATAGATGTGGGTTTCCATCTTTTAGAACCAGATAGAGTACTGAACACTCATACTGAATGCCCAATTACCTGGCATGGGGAAAACTATAGCTTTGTAATGGTAGCTTTGAAAGCACCTGAAACTAAGGTATGAGAAAACCTAAATTACTAATGGTTAGTGGCAGTAGTCCACCAATTATTTGTGGTATCGGTGATTATACGGCAAATTTGCTACACACCTATCACTACCTTCGTCCAGATTGGAACTGGACTTGGTTGAGTAGGCGATCGCGCTGGTTCAATAGCCCAATATCCTCTTACAAAGGATTGCGTATGATTCGCTCTACGCATACCTGGAATCCTTTTGGCACAGAAGTGACAACAGCCCTTATTCGTTGGTTAAAACCAGATTTAATTCATATCCAAGACCAAATTCACTCTTATTTTGAAACTGATGCTGCTGTGCAAATAGCAAAAGCTGCCAAATGTCCGGTGGTAGTTACATTGCATGAATTTCATCATGAATTGTCCAGTGTGCAACACACTATTCAACTAGTGAAAGCAGCTAATATAGTTATTGCTAATGATGCACGGACAAGCGATCGCTGTCGAGAATACACTGGACGAATTCCGGATTTACAAGGATGGAGTCCAGCTAATGTTCTACCAGAACCAGAAACAGTTGTAAAATCGATTACGGGGTTAGTTACAACCTTTGGGTTGATTTCTCCTATTAAACAACTTCCCATAGTGTTTGAAGCATTACAGTTCTTGCGCCAGCAAGGTTTAAACTTGCGTTGGCGAATTATTGGGCCATTTCATCCAGAAACTGATTCCTATCATTCTGAACTAGCAGAGCGCTTTAACGTATCATGGGTAGAGTTTACTGGAGAGTTCAACAACTTAAATGATAAGACTTTGCGAACTCTTCTAGCACAAACAGATATCATGATTTTACCTTTCGCAGACGGTGCATCTCCTCGGCGTACTTCATTGCAAGCTGCTTGGGCTTTTGGTTTACCTGTAATTACGACTTTACCATCTGCGAAAGAGCCAGAAATCCAAAACGGCGTAAATTGTTTACTAGTAGAGGAATCTACTTCACAAGCATGGGGTACTGCAATCAAAAGTGTATTTCAAAATCGCCAACTTAGGGAACAGCTTGCCATTGGTAGCCATTCAATAGCTAAACATTTTAGTTGGGAACGATTGGCAAATTTACACTTAGAAATTTTCCAGAATTTACTCAATGAAGAATCGGTCGTAGAGTGTAACAAAAGTGAAAAGTCATCGAACTGGACGATCAGTAATTAACTTTGCCAGTGGACTTCTATTACAGATCACCTCATTGAGCATAGGTTTAGTTAGCACACCTCTGCTACTGCATTGGCTGGGTGATGATCGCTATGGATCATTTCGTGCCGCTAGTGATTGGGGAAATTATCTCAATCTCCTAGAACTAGGTATTGGTGGCTCATTAATGGCACTTTTAGCCAAGGCAGTTGGGATTGGCGATCGCCAGCAAATTCGCCTGACGCTAGCAACAGGAATTAAAGCTTACTTGAACATAATGGCTGTCATGATACTAGTGGCAGTGGGATTAGGCTGTTTTATCACTAACTTAGTGCCAGTGAAAGGAACTTTAGCAGATGAACTACAAAGGGGTTACTGGTTGGTATTGCTGCCTATATTTTTGCTACCCTTAACCCCCTTTCGCCTCTTTGCAGATGCTAGCCAACGGAGTTATTTTGCTAACCTATTTATGATGCTTCAAAGCCTGCTAATCACCTGTGTGGCACTGATACTAGCACGGGTAGGATTTGGCATCACTGGACAATATTTGGCTATGGTGTTGGGTACTATGTCCTTTCAACTTGTCATGTGCTGGGATGGGCTTCGTCGCTTTCCAGATGTTTTTGCAGCACTGACAGATCGCAAATCTCAACTTCCTATTAAAAAGCAACTCTGGCAACTTAACTGGCCAACATTGGCTATAAATCTTTCAGGTCAGTTGAGTTTGTTCACTGATAATATTATCATCTCCTACAGTTTAAGTCCGGCAACCGTCGTACCATTTTTTGTCACTCAACGTCTGGCAATGCTGGCACAATCACAAATACAAGGCATTGGTAATGCTACTTGGGCAGCTCTTGCTGATCTTCATGCGAAAGGAGAGCGAGAAAAGTTCAATTCTCGTCTGATTGAATTGACGAAGTTGGTAGCAGTAATAGGATTAGCGTTGATGATCGCGATCGCTGCTTATAACCCTTACTTTATTAGTTTATGGGTCGGACAAGACCGTTTCGGTGGAGAAGCAGTTACCTTACTGGCTGCCTCCAATGGTTTTCTGCTGGGGCTTTTGTCCCTTTGGGCATGGTGTTTTAGTGGAACTGGAATGCAGGCTATCGTAGTGCTACCTGCGACGCTGGGATCTGTAATCAATTTCATAGTCAGTATTATGAGTACCCAATTTTTGGGTATTGCAGGGCCATTACTTGGTACTTTTATTGCATTTACAACTATTAGCTTATGGCAGTTACCACTACTAATGCGAAAGGTTTTTGGCACTTCTTTGAAACAGCTTTTCTTTGCAGTCGCTAAACCCTTGGCAGTTGGCATACCTTATGGTTTAGTAGTTTGGTGTATTGCCAGAAGCCACACTCCTTTGGGATGGTTAGGTTTAGCTGCTGAAATGGCTGTGTCTGCAATACTCTACCTTGTGATGGCATGGTTGCTAGTACTTAATCAAACTGAGCGCAGCCAGTGGAATAATCGTTTACGTATGCTGTTTTCAACCATTCATCTCAGGTTCGGTTGAATAGTTACGGGAGTTAAGATTGAAAGCGGCGATCGCGCTTTTGATATCAACAGCAATACTGGAATATTTACAAACAATCTTTTAGTACATCACTCATCGGATGTTCGCGATCATCAAACTCTAGGGAAACTTCATATTTAGTTAATGGAAAAGGTTCCAAAAATGTACCTTTATCCCAACTTTCCAGTTGCCACCAAAGAGTTTGTACAGCTACCTGCTTGCCATCAACTACCTCAAAAGTAATTTCACCGAGATTATTTAATCCTACGATTTCTTTGCCGCGTCCCTTTTTACCACGATAATCACGATAATTTTTAGCCATCGCTAAATACTGCTCTAAATATTGCTCGCGTTCTTCTCCAGGTAAGGGAGCAGATATATATTGAGGTTTGATGTAATCCGAATCTTGTGGTTCACGAACTTGTTCGTATTTTCCTAAGATAAAATCAATTCGGTACCACCATTCGGGTTTTTGAGTAATTTCTAATAATCTATGCCAACTGCGTGCTTGAACTAAATCTATTTTTGCAGGTGTACCCTTAATTTTCCAAGGAATGCGTTGAAATATCTCATCAGCCAAAAAATCTATGACACCAATTTCTAGTTCCTTTTCTTGTTGATTGTTCCATCCTAAAATTTCTGCTGTTGGCAGATGTTTAATAGCTTCAATTGGGAAAAAACCTTTTTTATGTAATGAATGACTACCACCAGTTCCACTCACTTCATTCTTGAAGGAACTACTAGTAAATTGAACAACAATCATTTCAGTATTACTACTATGTGAATAATGAAAAGGATTTGTTGCTGCATATTGTAGGCGAGCTGCAAAACCATAATGTACATCACCAGATAAAACAATTACACGCCCTTTATTTGCGGGTGAAGTTCGTAATGCCAAAGCAGCAAGTAATCTTTCAAAAGCAGTTGCTTCTAAACCCCAAGCTTCTGGATCGAAACCCCAAGCCGCAGAACCAATTGTTTCAGCAAA
Organism: Chlorogloeopsis sp. ULAP01; assembly: GCF_030381805.1. Lineage (NCBI taxonomy): Bacteria > Bacillati > Cyanobacteriota > Cyanophyceae > Nostocales > Chlorogloeopsidaceae > Chlorogloeopsis > Chlorogloeopsis sp. ULAP01. The sequence continues at coordinate 70,203 of NZ_JAUDRH010000011.1, read as the reverse complement.
AGCTTTGGCAGCTTTTTGTATTGTCTCCAAAAAAGGCACACCAATGACAGGCCCTGGTGAAATTACTAAAGTCACCTCTGCATCCTTGGGAGGAATCACTGCTGAGATTTGCTGATTGCAACCTTCCTCGCTCAAAAGTCCGGGAAAATCAAATTCTTTGCCTGGAAATGCACGCCAAGTACGAGTATCGAGTACTAAAACTTCATATCCTGGCCCTGTTACAGTGTAGTGCCAATTTAATGAATCTTTACTATGGGATACTTGCCTGGGATGACTATTGCGAATATTGGCAGGAAATGGTAAACCAATCAGCCGGGTTATTTCCTCTTCGGATTCTGGGTTTTGTCCTTGTGAAGTTGCCCATACTTGAGCTGCTTGCAGCAATGCCGCTCCTGATTTACCATGTTCAAACTCATCTGGTGTATTTCCCCAAGCTTGGCAAATAGCATATGCTAGTAAACCATTTTGCAGAACTCGCCTACCAAGAGGTTTACTGAGGGTGCGATCGCACCAAGCCATGTTTAGATACCAATCATCGGTAATTTCGTGGTCGTCAAATATCATGTAAGTGGGAACATTAGCCAAAGCGCGTCTGATTTTTTTGAGTGTCTCCCGAAAATTTTGTAAATACTTCAGTTCTTTTTTAAATTCAGCTTTACCCTTTGTAAATTGTGATGCATGAGGATGTACATCTGCAAAGGTTGGTAAATCTTCTAATTGAGGCCATAACACATCACACCAGGCAAATAAATACATTACACAAAATTCGCCAAATGTGAATAAATGGCTTTTAGCAATATTAGAAATTCTATTAATCTTATTCAGACTAGCTGTTAAACCAGCCACATAAGTTGCTAAATAATTACGCTTGCCAGGGTTTAAGTGTTCGGGGTTTGTGACAACTGGCAGTATTTCTAACCATCCCAAAAGTGTTTGGCTGGCATCCATTAACATGAACAGTAAAGCATCTGCCACATCATCTGCATAGATTTGATCACCTGTAAGAAAAAGTTGATGCGGTCGTTTTTTCGGATCTTTTGCTAAAGCTTCTCTAATCATTTTATCCACAGTAGCCAGCGCATCCATGCTTTCGCCGTGGGGCTTGCGACAAGAACCGTGAATAAGGCGTAAATCTTTTAAATTATTTGGTACAATTGCAAAACTGGGCAATTCATATCCAGGATAGGTAATCTCTGCAATCGAACCTTCTAGATTTAAAACTCCTGCCTTAGCCAGTGTTTCTCCAGGATCAAAAGCTAAATTATAGAGATAATTTTCACCATATAAAAGTACGGCATGGGAAGATTTGGCAGTAACAGCAACAATATGCAAATTATCTCCAAGTTGCGTTGTCTTCTTTCTACCTGTAATTAATACTTTTTTATTAGTATCAAAAATAACTAAAGTCACAGTACGACTTTCTTTTAAGGCAATCCAGACAGTAACGGCATTCGGTTCGGTACGTCGTAAAATAGGCCCTGCAAGAACGAGTGGTATCTGGTTAATTCGTTCTCTTAACGGTGTCCACCCCATACCACTTATGCCATCCAATAGTACATTTCGAGTATATTTGTTCGGCGAGTGATGTCAACTTTAACAGCATAATTCTTTTTCATGCCCATTTCTATCGCTTTGGCAACATATCATGAGTAGAAGGCAGTCCCAATGAAACAAGTTTCACAAGCCTTGCATGAAAAACCTCACCCCGTCCTGTCGGACACCCCTCTCCTTAGCAAGGAGAGGGGCAGGGGGTGAGTTGACTTTCAAGTCAGAGGGCAGAGAGCAGCGCGTTGCGGAGCCAGTGCGCCCTTGCGGAGCCAGTGCGGTGAAGCAGCCCCCGTCTTGGCGGTTCCCGGCGATGGGGGACTGCTGAACCCGGAGGGTGGACGGGTTCCCCGGCATAAAGGAGCCAGCGCGTTGCGCGGGTTAAGCGCGTCGAGTGCGACTGCCCAGAGGCAGAGGGCAGAAGGAAAGACTATCGCCCTCGACTTTCACATCCTACCAGGCAAGTGATACTATTTCTTTGCTGAAGTTAGACGCTCAAAGATATGCCTCAACTAGGACAAAAAGCACCTGATTTCACCGCACCCGATCAAAATGGTAACTTGGTTAGTCTCGGTGATTTCCAATCAAATTGGCTTGTCCTCTACTTTTATCCCAAAGATGATACTCCCGGTTGTACAACTGAAGCCAAAGAATTTACTGATTTTTATCAACAGTTCAGCAGCCTGGGAGCTAAAATTGTCGGTGTCAGCCCCGATTCGGAAAAATCCCATTGTAAATTTATAGACAAACACAACCTGTCGATCCAGTTATTAAGTGATCCAGAACACCAAGTATGTGAAGCTTACGGTGTATGGCAGTTAAAGAAATTTATGGGCAAAGAATATATGGGCGTAGTGCGATCAACCTTTTTGATTGCCCCTGATGGTAAGCTAGCTTATGCTTGGTCGAATGTGAAAGTCAAAAATCATGTTCAGGCTGTGCTTGCTAAGTTGCAGGAATTACTCAACAATACCTAAAGCGTCTTTTGCATCTGCAATTGTTACCATCAGCGTCATCGCAGCGACAGTTAAGCTCATCCCCCGACTGAAGTCTGGGGGATTTCACGGGCATCGGGAATTGGGAATTGGGCATTGGCCAATGCATGAATGCCCCTTGCCCCAAGACGACGGACGACGATTCTGAGCGCCCCTTAAAGGAACGGGCTTCCCCGTCGTCTTTTGGTGAAGGGATAAAACCGCATTTTAAGTAAAATTGTTTTGCTTTTTCTGAAATTGCGTGAACAAGAATGGCTCGGATGCCAGCAATTTTAGCTACTTGCAATGTGCGAAGCACCGCATCACGTACTAAATCACGCCCAATTCCTTGAGAGTGCCAGTTACAATCTACAGCTAGCCGCCCAATCACCATTACAGGAATTGGATCGGGCATATTACGTCGAACACGACTAGGTGCTTGGGTATTTACTACGCTTCCGTTAGCCAGACAATAGTAGGCAATAACTTTTTGTCCAGCAGTGACAACGTATTTTCGGGAAGCGCCACTAGCTTCATTCTTGAGTGCACGTTTCCTCAACCAATCATTCAATTCAAGACTACCAGAATCAAAATCTTCTAGCTGATGCTCTGGTTTTATAGGTTGAGGTGGTTGCAATATTTGATTCTGCTAGTTATCCACCTTTAATCCCACGGTGCTTTTGTTGACAGCAATTTACGGAGATTTTCATTAGCAGAGGGTGGTGCATCAAGGAGTTCTAAAAATAGTTTAAATTTCTCATCATCTAGTATAAATAGCCGTCGATTTAATAAAACCGCTTCGGCTTCTCGGCAAGCTGTCTCTAACATAAAATCGGAGCGGCTCTTACCGAGGGCTTCTGCCGCAGTGTCGATTAAATCACGTTGCGCCTGGTGTACCCGAATATTAATTGTGACATCACGGTTTCGATTAGTTGGCTTGGGCGATCGCGCTTCCATTTTTCAATAATTTTTAATGCCCACACAATGAATATACATTTTTGTATATACAAGTCAACACAGGCAGTAGGTGTGTTACTCAACGAGGAACAGTTTTCTACTCAGAGTATCTTGATGCTTTATCAAGAAGTTGTTGGCGATAGTCATCTAAACTTTTAGAATCACAAGAGATAGGATGAACTTGGATCAAATATTTCCAATCATTTACATCTTGGTCATCTATTAACATATTTGGCTTGGGTAAAAAGCCTGTAAACAGGTTTAATATACCAAGTTCCTCTGCAACTAGTCGTGCATAATCTGCTCCTCCAGAACTCCAACAGTAAAGCGTAGCACCTTGCTGTTTGAGTTGTTGAATGTGATTTATTGTTGCTGGAATGCGAATACGCTTACTACCAGAGGTACGCACGAGTGTATCATCCACATCAACATAAATAGTGAACTGTTGCATACACTTAAGGCTAAACAACTAGCCAATATAATACTTTATGGCTAAACAACTCTGCCCCTTACTCCCTATCCCTTATCAACTATTTCTTCTGACTTGAAAGTCACCTCACCCCCTGCCCCTCTGCTTAGCAAGGAGAGGGGTGTCCGACAGGACGGGGTGAGGTTTTTCATGCAAGGCTTGTGAAACTTGTTTCATTGGGACTGCCTTCTGCCTTCTGCCTTTTTATTCTCCCACCGTAAGGAAGATTTGCTAGCCTAATAATAATGGAATCGCATGAGGCGCGATCGCACAGGTACGTGATATCTGCTAGGCAGCAAAACTCTATTGAAAGTAACTAAAGAGACAGAACTATGACGGCATTTGATGCTAAATCCACCCCTTCCTACAGCCAAGAAGATGTACAGCAAATTCTCAAGCTGGCGATCGCTCATCAATCTAAAGATCAAGAAAAAGAATTTTCTTACGAACAACTTTTGGAAATTGCCGCAGAATTAGAAATTTCCCCAGAAACGCTGAAACTAGCAGAACGCGACTGGCAAGTAACTCAGGGAGAAATTCAACAGCGACAAGCTTTTAATATTTACCGCACAGAAAAATTCAAAAAGCGTTTTGGCAAGTTTAGCATTGTCAACGGTGTTTTGCTGCTTGTAGATCTAGTTGGTGGTGGTGGTCTTTCTTGGTCACTGTATATTTTACTATTTTGGGGACTGGGTATAGGTCTTGACGCTTGGAATACTTTTCAAATTAAAGGCGAAGAGTACGAAATCGCTTTCCAAAATTGGTATCGCAAGCATCAACTCAAACAAACTTTCAATAGAGTTGTGAATAAGTTTCTCAACGCGTGGCAGAGTTAGTGAGGCAAAAGGCAGAGGGCAGAAGAGAAGGAAGAGGATGGGGAAGGTGATCTGGAAGGAGAGAAGACGTGAGTCACGATCCTTCCCCTTCTCCCCCTCTCCGTGTCCTCTTCTTCCCAGTACCTAATCACCACTATCCTGACCCTAAATTTTGATACCTGTCCAAGATGTGATCATCTCCGTAGAGTTCACTAAATGCATTCCTACGTCGGCAAAGCGTTGAAAAGCGGCGCACGCTTGATCAGTAAAATCTACTACACCTGGAACAACTACCGGAGAAGTGCAATCCTCCAAGAGATAAACTTTTTGGGCTAGTTTAGGATCTTGTGCTTGAATTTCTGTCAGCAAATCATCTATTGTCCAAGCTACACAATGGCTCTTTGCCTGGCCAGCGATAATTATCGCGTCAAATTCCAGTAATTTTTGAATAAAGCGGGTATTTTTATCGGCAATAGGGCGAGCGTTGATATCCTCTAACACCTCTGGTCGAAGTACAGAGTAATTTTCTGTGAGTGGATTACCGCCTTTAATCTCAAAATTGGTTTGGCTATGGCGAGCGATCGCATGAAAGAAACAGGCTTCTTCAACTGCTGACACCAAAGCATGGCCGATGCCGCCCAGCATGGAATGATAAGGCCAAATAGTGAGTGGGTACTTGCCATCTTTACTCAAGCTTTGGGCGTAATGCAGAGCATAAGATTGTAATTCCATGTAGTCACCTTCAGCAATACTGTAGGCTACTGCTGGATTCACCTGCCATTTACCCTGCTGCACATCAGCTAAGGAAATCATCGTCATGGGTGCGGGATGCTCTCCAACATCGTTCACCCAAAATATCGGGTGAAAGATTTGCATAGCCGTGTGAGTATCCATTGTCGGGGCAATTTCCGTTATTACGTTTAAATTGCGATAAATGAACTCACATAACCGCACGTTGTCATCCACCGCACCAATACCAGAGCGTCCGCCGACAAATAGCTCAAAATCGGGAATACAAAAGGTATTTTGGACATCGATCGCCATTAGGAAGATGCGAGTTTTATCCTCAGCAGCAGGTTGGAGTTGGTGCCGCTTTGCCCAATCTTTTGCTTGTGCTGCTCTTTGTTGGTAAGGAACGCGCCATACTTCACCAACACGGCGAGCATCGAAATGGGTGGGAATGGGAAGTTGGGTAATAGTTTGAGCGCTCATAGATATAAGTGGTTAGGCAAAATTAAAGTTATGGGTGGAAGCAAGGGAACAGCAAAAAAATGTGTAATTAATTTTGTTTAGGTACTTATCTGTAGATCTCTAGTATGCAAAGATTGTTAACAAAATAATGCTTGCCAAACTAGCTTTGAAGTTTGACTCGACTTTAACCAAATTAAGCAGCGCAGGCAAGTTACAGCAAAAGTATGATGTCCGCCAAATCACCCATAATAAACAGTTTGTAGTCAGGACTTCAATCCCGACTTGAGGACTAAAGTCCTAACTACGAGCAAACATTTTTATTCAGTTTGATTAACTGGACATAATATAATTAGAATTGTGCAAATAAACAGAACTATATTACGAAAAGTAAATTTAACTAAAACCCTCTTTCCTTCTGCCCTCAACCTTGCCATAACGACAATTTTTAACGCCAACCTACTTAATTGAACCTTGAAAGTCTTTGCAAACAAAACAGTAATAAGAAAACTGGCATCTACTCATAGCTGCCAGTTTATAAGGTATTTTGTTGAGCAAATGCGTTATTCAATTTTGAATATCGGCAATCCTAACCACCGATAATCACGCGATCGCTCGCATTCTGTTGCCCCTTAGCCTCTACTTCTCTAGCTTGGGGTGTACCGTGCAGTTTTGGTTCGGGTTGGGGTGGTGTTGGTTCTGGGCCTAACGGTTGAGGATTTTTAACGTACTGAAATTCTCCTTTACCGTCCATTGAAGCACCTTTTGCCCAGCTACCTTCAGCACTTTCAGTTCCTTCGGAATGATTCCAGAACTGGTAAGCAAACTCGCGCTTTTCCAATTCCAATGGGAAGGAACTGGGAACAGGAGTATCTTCTAGCCCCTCTGCTTTCAAATCTTCAATAGCTGCTAACCATTGGTTTTGATGCATGGTATCGCGAGCGATCATGAAACTCAAGGTGTCTTTCACCCCAGGATCGTCGGACATTTCATACAGACGTACTGCCTGCAAACGTCCTTGGGACTCTGCGTGGAGATTTGACCGAAAATCTGCCATTAGGTTACCACTGGCAACGATAAAACGACCATTCCAAGGAAAACCAACACTATCAGCTGGCATGGCACCCAAACCGGAAACAATGGCGTGCTGAGGATTCATCGCTGCTGCCATGATTACATCCCGTGGATTGCTACCACCCATAACTGCACCCACAACTGCATCTTTTGCACCTTCTTCTTGCAATTTTACCGGTGCTTTATCCAGTAGGTGAGCAATCATTGTGGCCAGCATCTCAATATGACCGATTTCTTCAGTACCAATATCAAGAAGCATATCCCGATATTTTACAGGGCCTCGGCAATTCCAGCCTTGAAACAAGTACTGCATCATTACCGTCATTTCCCCAAAGGTGCCACCGATGAGTTCTTGAATCTTCATCGCGTAGACTGCATCTGGTTTTTCTGGCGGTTTGAAGTACTGTAGCTTCTTTGTGTGGTAAAACATTATTATTCCTTAATTAATTACAACTTGTTGGGCTAGCACAAATTCAAATTCTGAAATTTCTCTGAAATTTGTGCTGCCTATTCTTTATAGGAAACCCACTAAATCTTTGCTCGACATCATTCTTTAGTTACATAAAAAAGTACGTAAAAATAACCATCCTGACTGAGGTTATACAATTTTGGATTTTGGATTGAAAATCCCTTCTGTATCCGAAAAAATACAATTTCCCGACTTTTTACCAGAAGTCGGGGAGCTGATAGGGCGGATTTTACAACTTAATTCTCATCTCGTCCGTGAACTTGGGCTGGTGGGCTAGTTGCTTCTACAGCCGTGAATGGTTCTAATATTTTGTAGGTGTGAGAAGCCCCTTTCGGAACTACCCAGGAATTTCCAGCTTCCAGCAAAACTGTTTGACCTTCGATATGTAATTCGGCGCGACCTTTAATCACATAACCAACGGTTTCATACTCTCGCGCAGTTTGCTCTTTAGGTTCACCGGGTTGTTCATCTTCCCACAGACGCATAGAAATAGATTTGCCAGATGCGAGATATTTTTCCCCATGTTCACCTTTGGGAGAATGAGCAGAGTCAATCTTTGTAACAGTTGTATCAGACATTTTTTTTCCTCTTGTTTTTTAATTGCATCTATCTCACTACACAACTGGCGGGCCTGGTGTTTGCCAATTTCGCAACCGCAAAGCAAGAATTAAGAGCGTGATGCCAAAGATAATTGCATAAGCTCCTATACCCCAAAGAATTGCTAAAGCACCTGCACCTGGCCAAATTGCTGCTAAAATGCCAAAAACTACTGAGGCGATTCCAGCGATCGCAAGCAACCACTCATTCTCAATTTCTTTGCGTAGTTGAATGGCAGCAATAATTTCGAGAATGCCAGTGATAATAGCCCAAGCAGCAATAAAGTAAAGCAGTATTAGAGCTGTAATTCTAGGCCAGAAGAAGACCAGCACACCGGCGATAATGCCCACTATTCCCTCAAACAGCAATAGCCATTTATTTTCTTCTGATCCTCGGCTTCCCAATGCAGCGATCGTAGCCAAGATACCACTTAGCAGCACGAAGAAACCAAATAATGCTACCAGCACAGCAATACTAATTGCCGGCCAAATAAAAACTGCCACTCCAAAGAGAATTGCCAACACACCACGAAATGCTAACGTCCACCAATTGCGAGCTAGCAGAGTTCCAATTCTGCGGTTGGGAGATTGCCTCATGGTTTGAGCACTACTTTAATACAGTTATCTTTTTTGTGCTTGAAAATTTCGTAGCCGTGGGGCGCTTGTTCTAAGGGTAGGCGGTGAGTAATCACGAATGACGGATCGATATCACCTTTTTGAACGTGTTCTAGTAAGGGGCGCAAGTATTTATGGACATGGGTTTGTCCCATTTTAAATGTCAGCCCTTTGTTAAAAGCTGCACCCATTGGAATTTTGTCAAGGAAACCACCGTAAACACCCGGAATCGATACGTGACCACCCTTACGACAGGTAAGTAGTACTTGCCGGAGTGCTGTTGGTCGGTCTGTTTCTAGGCGCACTGCTTGCTTAACCCGGTCGTACAAAGCATCGAAATTGGTACCGTGTGCTTCCATGCCTACCGCATCAATAACAGCATCAGGCCCGCGCCCGCCAGTCATTTCTTTGAGGACTTCGCCTGGATCGACTTCTTCATAATTGATAGTTTCCGCACCGCTATAACTCTCAGCTAAACGCAAGCGTTCTGGAATGCGGTCAATACCAATTACACGTTCTGCACCCAAAAGAAAAGCACTTTTGATGGCGAATTGTCCGACCGGGCCGCAACCCCAAACTGCAACAATATCTCCTGGTTTTATATGACAATTTTCTGCTGCCATATAACCAGTGGGAAAAATATCGGTGAGAAACAGTACTTGGTCGTCTGTTAAACCATCGGGAATTTTGAACAAGCCGACGTCGGCAAAGGGTACGCGGGCGTACTCTGCCTGTCCACCTGCATAGCCACCCAACATATGTGAGTAGCCAAATAGACCAGCTGGCGAATGTCCCATCAGCTTTTCAGCAATCCAAGCATTGGGATTGGAATTATCGCACAGTGACCACAAGTCACGGTTGCAAAAAAAGCAATTACCGCAAGAAATAGTAAAAGGAACGACCACGCGATCGCCAACTTTCACATTCTTTACCTGGCTACCCAGTTCAACGACTTCCCCCATAAATTCATGACCAAGGATATCGCCTTTTTCCATCGTGGGGATAAAGCCATCGTAAAGATGCAAATCAGAACCACAAATCGCCGTGGAAGTAATTTTGACAATTGCATCACGAGGATTTAATATTTTCGGATCTGGAACAGTCTCAACTCGGACATTATTGGCACCATGCCAGCAAACAGCTTTCATAATTAATATGTAAATTTCAAAATTTGACCTCCCTCTTGCGGCTACCGTGTACACACAAGTCTATTTTTTCTCATTACCATGCTCTGCATAATAATGAAAACTGGGGGGCTACGCTTCCTCTTCATAAGGCAGAGCCTCAATCATGGTTACCCCAGGCTCCAGCCTGGGTAAAGAGAAAAAACGGGATTTGGGGTAATTAAATCATTTGTGTGTAAACCGTAGCCTCTAGCAGGGGGTATAGTGAAGTTGGAGGTTATATATAGAACGCAACTTCACTAAGAAACGAGATTATTTATCGAGTGGTTTTTGGTAATACCTTGGATCTTGATACTCTTGCCGTCGGGAATAATCTTGTTGATTTTGTTGACTGCCAGTTAATGACTCAACTGCTTCTCCAACTTTTTGTTTGGCTGACTGTATAAAGTCTTTTGTCGCTTCAGGTACGGGCTCATCAAGATTGAGTTTTTCGCGGACGTTACCAGCAGTATCTTTCAAGTTTCTTTTCGCACTGTCTACTACTTGATTAGAAACGTTTTCGTCGGGTGTACCTTTGTAATAGTAACCGTATGGAGATTTCACGGTTTCACCACTTTTATTAAAACTACCTTGAGAGTATCTCTCAGTACGTTCTAACTGTTGGTTATTGTATCTATTCGCGTTTCTGTCTTGATTGAAAGCATTTCTATCTTGATTAAGAATATTTCTGTTTTGAGTAGAAATATTTTCATCAGGTGTGCCTTTGTAATAATAACCGTATGGAGATTTCACGGTTTCATCAGCGAAAGCTTGTGCTGTATTGCCAAAAGCCTGCATGAGCAAGACAGATAGGGCGACTACAAGCATCATGAGAATTTTATGCAAGCACAGATTTTTGATTACAGAAATGAATTTGTTCATAAATATCCTCCGATTAAATCGTTTGCTAGTTAGTAGATAGTTGTTGATTGCTAATTGTTAATAGCTAATAACTAATTGCAATTAATCATTAACTATTCGTCATTAACACCAACCAAATCTGTTTACGGTTTCAGCAGAACTTTGATGCAGTTATCTTTCTTATGCTTGAAAATTTCAAAGCCCTGCTTCGCTTCTTCTAGAGGTAAGCGATGGGTAAAAACTTGCGACGGATCAATTTTGCCTTCTAAGACATAACCCAACAACAAGGGCATATACTTCTGACCGTGCATTTGCCCCATTCTGAAAGTTAAACCCTTATTGAAGGCTGCACCCATTGGGATTTTATCTATAAAGCCACCATAAACTCCCATTACCGAGAGAGTGCCGCCTTTGCGACAAGCAAGCATCATTTGCCGCAGCACGTGTGGGCGATCGGTTTCCAATCGAACTGCCTGCTTGGCTTCATCGTAAAATCCTTCTAAACCTGTGCCGTGAGCTTCTAATCCTACTGCATCAATACACGCATCAGGGCCGCGTCCTCCTGTCATTTCTTTGAGGGCTTCGCCTGCATCTATTTCCTCATAATTAATGGTTTCCGCTTTGGCAAAGTCTTTGGTCATTTGTAGGCGTTCAGGAAAACGGTCGATACCAATCACTCGTTCTGCACCCAACATATACGCGCTACGCATGGCGAATAATCCCACAGGACCGCAACCCCAAACTGCTACAATATCCCCAGGTTGAATATCGCACAGATCCGCTCCCATGTAACCAGTGGGGAAAGCATCGGAAATAGGCAGTAGTTTTTCATCAGAAATCCCTTCTGGAACTTTCACTGCACCAAAATCAGCAAACGGCACGCGCACGTATTCTGCAAAGGCTCCTGCATAACCACCAAAGGCGTGGGAATAACCGAAGATACCTGATGTTCCAAACCCATAAACATTTTCTTGCATCCAAGCGTTGGGGTTGGAGTTATCACATAATGACCACATTTGATGTTGGCAATAGTGGCATTGACCACAGCCAATAATTGAGGAGACAACAACGCGATCGCCTTTTTTTAAAAGGTTGACTTCACTACCAATATCGACTACCTCTCCCATGAATTCGTGACCGATGATGTCACCAGTTTGCATTGTTGGGATATAGCCATCATAAATATGCAGATCAGAACCGCAGATAGTAGCTGATGTAATTTTGAGAATAGCGTCACGCGGATTCAAAATTTTTGGATCAGGAACTATCTCTACTCGTACATCATTGGCACCATGCCAGCAGGCTGCTTTCATATCAATTTTGGATTTTAGATTTTAAATTTTAGATTGCTAATAGCTATTAGCCATTCCCTTTTGGCTGTCCTTCGGTTGTAGCGATTTCACCTGCCTCCATTAGCATTTTGAAACGGCGTAACTCATCACCAATCTGTTGTTCTGGTTCTTCACCAAAAAGTTTAGCTATGGCAGCTCCTAGCGCTCCTCCAGGCGGATTATATTCCATCACAACTTTGACTTCAGTGCCGCGATCGCCTGGTGCTTTTGTGAAACGGACAAAACCAGAGTTGTCAACATCTGCCCCTTCTACCGATGCCCAAGAAATAAACTCGTTTTCCCGGTCTTCTAGAATATCTGCATCCCACTCTACACTTTGACCCAAGGGTGCATTGGCTATCCAGTGAGAACGCTTATCGTTATACACCTTCACGAACTTAAGATGTTTCATGAATCTGGGTAGATTCTCGAAGTTATGCCAAAAACGGTAAAGTTCGTCTGCCCCTTTATTTATCGTTACTGTCTTTTCAACTCTGATCGCTTGACTCATGCCTATTGCTTCCTGCACTTGTTTTGCTGTGCTTTGTTTAGTCGCACCCTGATAAATTAGACCTCCACCCGCTAGTGCCATCAATGCGCCCTTGAGCGATCGTTCTCTCAAACCCATTAGCACCAAGGCACCACCACCAATTAAAGAAGCCCAGCGTTCCGCTTCACTAGCTTCACCATTACCACCGCTTAACTGATTTCCTGATGTTGATGTCACTTGTATATCTCCTTCACTGAGCGAATAAGGAATCGGAGATTGGGAAGAAGAGGACAAGGAGAAAGATTTTCCCCTTGTCCCCTCATCTCCCCCTCCTCTTCCTAGTTCCTAGTCCCTAACTTACAGCTGCTCCTGTCGTAGGCTGAGTCGGCTTCACCTGTGCGCCCATTCTTGTCCGATACAGATCCGCTAGACGCTGCTCGTACATCAAGAGGTCTTTGTGAATTTCTGTGAAAATCCTAGTTGACACTGGATCAGTAATTGCTACACACAAATTGCCGATATCACCTATACCAGTTTGTAGATCGCCCAAGGCGGAACGTAATTGATAGATATCGTCACTACCTGTAAGAGTAGTTTTCACTTTGGCATACTTATCGGCAATATTGGCGGCTAAGGAAGGTTTTTCACCCAATTCGGTAAGTCGTGCTTCTAATCTTTGAATATGGCGCTGTCTCAGGGGAATCATCTCTTGGAACAGAGATTTTATTTGTGCATCCGATTCTTTTTCAGTGTATTTTTCTAGTGCTTCTAATGCATAGCGCTCACCAGCCAAGGCGGTGTTTAAAGCTTTGGTTATATCACCTTTGGTAGAACCACCCCAAGCATCGGCAAGTTTCCACCATTCGGCTGTTTGATCATTTTCATGAGGTAATGCAGCATCTTTACCGCCATATCCCAAACGGCTCAAAATCGCTGTGGCAAATATCGCTAAATCTCCAGGTTGACGTGATGTAATTAAGTTTCCGTCAATCACCAGGGGTTCATCTATATAATTCGCACCGGCGTTGATCATGTCCTTGCGAATTGCTATAAAGCCAGTAGCTTGTTTACCTTTAAGTAAATCGCCTTCAATTAGAAGTTGCGGTGCGTGACAAACGGCTGCCACTAATTTTCCTTGCTGCATGGCTTCTTGAACAAAGCGCACCATGTTGGGGTTCCGTCGCATTTTGTCGGGAGCCACACCACCGGGAATAATGACAGCATCAAACTCAGAAGCCACTGCTTCGGTTGCCGTACCATCAGGCTGTATGGAAACTTTACTTTGTTTTCCGTGATATTTTTCGTTCATGCGCGAACCAAGGACAACAACTTCCATGCCCGCCTGTTTAAGCGCATTGTATGGTACTTGAAATTCTGCATCCTCTACATCATTTTCAATCAGGAAAGCAACTTTCTTTTTACTGGAATTGTTAAGTGCCATTGAATTTCCTTGTATTTTTTTTAACAACTTGATATTAGTTATTTCATTAAAGGTTGTTGACTACAAGTTATGAGTAATACTGTATTGATTCCAAACTCATAACTTCTTTATGGGCAAGTTGACGTACTTTGTCAAAAGCTTTGCAGAGTGCGCCTAAGCCCCTAATTTTATGTAGTTAGTTCGCTACTGGGAGGAAATAGTTCTGCATAATCCTCTGAAAAATTATGTTGAAAATCAGCAAATTCACCTGGTGTAACTGCATCTTGTAAAACTGTAAATACAGAGCGGATATGTATTACTGCTGCTGTTGGGTCAACGTTTTCTTTTTCACCTACCTTAGATATAAAATCTTCCAAAGTAAATGATTGACCACTCTCACCTTCTCGACCACGTAAATATCCTGCTAATTCTTCTGGTAACTGGGCGGCTAAGTGATTGGCTTCATTGCCAACTATCCGTTCTTTAATTGTTTCGAGTGTTGCACGGGTAGCACGTTCTGCTTCTTCACGAGAATTTAATTGAGCAACACTTTCAACGTGTTTAAGGAATTCTTCATATTTCACCTTTCTGCCTCCGCTAACGACATAAAATCAATCTTTATTTTTTATCTTTTATCTATTTCTTTTAAATACAACAATCAGATTAATTTTTATAACTTTGAGAAAATATTCAAATTGATACAACCTTTTTTATTTAAGTAAGTAGAAATAATCGTAGCTTTTCTAAAAAATGGTTAGGATTTATAAAATCACGCTCTACCACAATCTATTCTATTAGGAATTTAGTGAATTGAAGAGAGAACATTCATTTTATAAACCCCAACTCAATCCTATGTGACTTTGACCATGAACTCTTAGTTATACGGCTATTTTGGATTTTAAAACTTTAGATTTCTTCATTCAATAGAAATAACAACAATATGAATTTGATATGTCTTAGGAAAGAAACAAAAATATTTTGGTTTTAGATATAGATTAAAAAAATAGTTATGAGCTATGATTTTTTCTAGGCAATAATAAAATTATTCATGCCTGTATTTCATAACTCATAACTTAGATGAAGTGGCTATAGCGTGGATTCACTCTTTCAAGGTTATGCATAAATTTCTATTTGCTCTTCGCTCCAAAGAGTGAAATAGTTTTCATCCTAAAGGGATAGACCTTGAGGATGACAAAGCTTGAAAAATAAAGCGTTATTGTGAGCGTGCAACAGAGGACAAGTATTTATGGTCAATCCACAATTTGAAAAAGATTTAGAAGCTCAACTCAATCAAGTTGATCCAGATAAGCAACCCCAGCAGAAAGATTTACCATCGCAAGTTTCTGATTTACCGCAGGAAATTACAGAATCTTACGGTACTGGTGTTAAGGATGAGCCGGGGCATAACATAGGCGATCACAAACAACGATATCAGACGCAGGGAAACGCACAAGCCAGTCCAGAGATAACAGGAGGAGATATAGATGCGGCTTGGGAACTTGAGGCAGACGTAGGTGATGAAGCAGTTGGTGGTACTGCTCCCACTCCCGATCAAGATATTGTTGATGAACTTGGTGCCGCCGTAGGACTAGAGATGGATGACAAAGCATTCCTGCGAACAAACGAAATTTTAGAGCAGCGCGACGACAGGCGTTGGGAATTAGATCCCACATCTAGCGAAGATTATGAGCAGCGAAGAGAGTGAAGAAGACGCGGAGAGAAATGAAGACAATGGGAGAGAACCTGATTCACAATTCCCCGTGTCTCCGTGTCTCCGTGTCCCCTTTTCCCCGTGTCCTCTTTCTGCCTACATCCGTGATTGCGTTTCCTTATTCTCTAATCCTTCGCGAGAGTGATCGAGACGTAATTCACCCTTTGGTTCAAAGCGCAACCAGAATGGAGTTTCTTTGCCAACTGCTCCTTTTGCAACAGTGACACCACCATCTGCCAGCCACAATGCACCCGTTACGTAGCTTGCTTCATCAGAAGCGATAAAAGCGTAGACGTTTGCCATTTCTTCACTTGTACCGCGTCTTCCCATCGGTGTGGCTTGAATGAGAGTATTTTCCATCTCGGCATTCATTGGCCCTTCTTCTTTGTGTGTCCAAGCAGTATCAATTGCACCAGGACATACACAGTTAGCTCGAACACCATGTTTGGCTTGTTCAACAGCAACACCCTTCATAAACGAATGCATCCAGCCTTTAGTGCCGCCGTATGGTGTATTGTATGCTAAACCATTAAAGCCTGCTTCCGAACCAGCCGAGACGATGTTACCCCGTGTTTTTTGTAGGTGTGGCAGTGCGTATTTTGTCATTAAGAATGCTGAACGGAGATTCATGCGGATGGTTTCATCAAATACCTCAACAGGGTAGTCCTGAGTTTCGGCTGTGGCAAGAAATACTCCAGCGTTGTTAATGAGAATATCCAACTTACTGTAGGCGTTGAGTGCTGTTTGCACGCAGTTTTGAGCATGAAATTCTTGGGAAACATCACCCGCATAGGCGATCGCTTTACCGCCATAATGTTTTATTTTTTGCACCACATCTTCAATTGGATCGTCTGGTAGTCCATTGACAACAACAGAAGCACCTTCTTTGGCAAATTTATGGGCAATAGCTTCTCCAATACCAGTACCAGCACCTGTGATAATAGCCACTTTGCCTTCTAATCGTCTATCCATTTTTATCACCCTTGTGAATATTTAGCTAGCGATGCGATCAGTAATTGGTAATGTTTAATAGTTAATTGGCATTAACCATTAACCACTTTCATTTTTCAATTGTTCTTCTCTTTGATTGAGATACATCTGTCTTCAGTAGGGTTCGATTTTAAAGTCTACTTTGATAACTTTGCTAGTGGTGTTAATTAATTTAATTGCAATCGGAGTTCATAATGACATTCACTCAATCTAACGATCCAAATATTCGCGAACACGTACAAGCTTTTCAAAGTTTACCTGTAGATGAACAGCTTGCGTTGTTCTGGTTTATCTACAAAGAAATGGGTGACTCTATTACTCCTGCCGCTCCTGGTGCTAGCACAGTTTCTCCAGAAGTTGCTGAAGGTTTGTTCAATCAAGTTAAAGAACTATCTCATGAAGAACAATTACAACTTCAGCGAGACTTGATTAATAAAGTAGATAATCAATTAGTTCGTGAGTATGGCTCTTTTAGCGACACCACCAAACTACTATTTTGGTATCGCCTTGCTCAAGGAATGGAAAACGCCACAATCATCCCAATGCCCGCTAATTACGAACTTTCCTCACAGGCTCAAGAGCTTTTCGAGAAGATTAAACAATTAGATTTTGGTGAACAGATTACTCTTTTCCGTGATTATGTGTCGCCAATGGGTGCTCAACCAAAAGCAGGTGCTGAAATTTAAAAATCTCTGTTGATGTTGTGATTTTCTTTGATTACTGAATTCTATAATTAAACAGATTTCATACAGGGAAAGTTTTAATTTTCCCTGTATTATCTTTTATAAAAGCTCATTTATTTTTTAGGTAGAGCAACTAATCGAAAAAGCGATCGTTAAGCTAATTTTTATCAAGACACAAATAGTAAATTCATTTAATCGGAACTCATCTCATTTATAAATGGCGATATCGCACTCACAAACTCAGTGGTAGACTCATAAGGTAAAACATTTCTACCAGGAACTTTTTTCACACTTCCTTGAGGTAAAGCTGTGAGGTAGTCAGCCAACCATTCATCTGCTGTAAGCTCTTTTCCTTCTTGGGAAATACTTGATACGTTTTCACCCACAACTACCAGTGTTGGTTGCTTGATGGAGACAACTGCACTACTGTAATCCTTTAACCAAAAGCCAGCCAAAAAAGAAAAAACTGCATAGCGACTAGCAATATCTTCTGCACCTGTGCGTAAAGTATTTAACCATTCTGCATCAACACTATTGGCAGATTTAAATAACTGTTTAATTGAAAAATTACGCAAAAATTTTTCTGTACGGGCATAGCGATAAAAAAGATTACCTAAAGGAGAATCTAAAAGGTTCCAAATACCTTTCTTTTGCCACTGTGGTGCTTCTTTCTTAATTAAAGGCCAAGCAGGAGGAGTAGCAAGTACTAATCCAGCAATTAAATTTGGTTCTTTTTTAACTAATTCGATTGCAACTGCAAATAAAGCACCTTGTACTATGACAACAACAGGTTTTTGTACTACTGTTTGTATAAAATGTCGTAACTGTTCAGCCCAATCACCTGGAGTACAAGCTATGTGGGGTTTATCGCTCTCGCCACAACCGAGTAAATCAGGATTATAAATTTGATTGCTATTTCCTTGTTGATACCATTCCCGACAAAAGTGCTGCCAAAATTGTCTTGATAAACCAACACCAATAGGATGAATTAATAGTAAAGGAATACCCTGAGAAGTTGAATTTATCGGTTTAAAAACTTCATATGCACAACGATAACTATGCCAAGTATAAAACTGGGTAGAAGATGCTGATTTATCTTGAGTAATCATAGAACTCTTTGAAAAACAACCGTCATTATTATCTTAGATAAAAGCAGAAAGTAAGTAGAAGGAAAAAGGCAGAGGGCAGCGCGCCCTTGCGGAGCGGCGTATCCGTTGGTAGATAAAAAGCGTATCATATCTAGTTTCTGGCGATAAGAATTTTACATTTAATTATGTCCACCTACTTATCTACATCATCTTCTAGCTTTAATGACCATAATGTCTTCATGAAATAAGGATGAAATTTATCTGTGGAATCAATCCAAAATCTAAAATCTAAAATCCAAAATCCCATGACTAGCTAAAAAGCATTTGTGGATGAACAAACTTGTATCCCGCTTCTTTTATTTTTTTATTTGACACTTTAGCGTTATAGGAACGCTTACTGCTTAGGGAAGAATCCCATGTAACTTTAGGTAGATTGTGGATTTCACACACGCGGTTAGCAATTTCACCATTTGTGAGATTATCATCATCCACAAGATTGTAAATACCTTGAAAGCGGTGACGACGAGCAAACTCACTTGCAATAACAATATCCTCAAGATGAATCCAGTTGGCTGGTTCCTCACCACTACCTGGACGAGTTGTACCAGCAAGTCGCTGATATATTTTTACCAGTTCTCGACGAGGTCCGTAAATGCCGCCCAAACGTAGAATACAAACGCGGAGATTTTCACTAGAAGCTGAAAGCAATACTTGCTCAGTTTCGCTGAGAATTTTTCCACTAGGGGTTGTAGGTGCAACTGGCGTTTCTTCATCTACCAATGCGCCATGTTGTTCACCGTATACAGAACAACTACTTGTGTATATAAGTTGCTGAACGCTTGGTGTCTGCTTTAAGGCTGAAACTAAAGTCTGGGCAGTTTGTAAATAAGTTTCTTCGTAAGTGCCGCTTCCTTTTGTACCAACACTCAAAAGTACAGCATCTTGATTTTTTAAGACTGATTTTAGCCCTTCTGGATCATTTCCTTGGACTGTTACAACTCGTTGAGCTAGTGATTGTAATTCTGGCACTCTTTCAGGAGTTGTTGTGGTTGCAGTAACAACTAAAGTCATCTTTTGTTGCCAATGGTGAGCAACAGCAGAACCAACATAACCACAACCAATAATTGCAACGTTCATAGGAATTTATACAAAAATAAGGATATTTAGTAGAGATGTGAGTGGCACGTCTCTACAATTAACTATTATCCTTGTTCATTTTGTCTAAGTTGCTTTAAGGTTTCAGTTTATAAGTTTGTGGACATAATTAAATGTAAAATGCTTATTACCAAAAACTAGACAGATAAGTCTTTCCTTTCTGCCTTCTGCCTCTTTGAAATTTGGAGCAGAGACTTCCTTCAAAAGCGTTGCTCACTCGACAAGGAGGCTTCAACTTCTCTCTGCCTCCTGGCTTTTACTTATTTTCTCTAAGCTACTTCCCTTAGTTGTGGCTTTTCATTTACCTCTGAAACATTCAAAGACAATTGTTCAGCTTGAGGCACTGCTGCTTGCTCTAAAACTTGTACTTCGATATTTACACTTATCAAATAACTGCCTGTATCAGCACCGACTGCTTCAGAAACTAATTTCGCCAGATCTGGGCGCTTGGCAGTCAATGGATCGCGTAAGATACACCGATCCCAATCGTGCTTGGCAGTCGGATTGAGACTAAGAATATAGTACTTTTTCATAGAACAGAACCCTTGAATCCATCTTCCGGAGGACTGTCACAGAGCCGCTTTGTTCTTAAACAGGCTTTGTGGACTCTACTTCTAATTATAGTACAAATGTACTAAATTGGATGGTAAATAGTAGTTAGTGGATAAGAGAGCACTCTTGCTCTAGTTCTCGTTACCAGGTTCAACCTGGTAACAAGGGTTTGCGAACTACTGCCTCCGCTACTAGTAACTAATTTGTCTTGCCATCAGCTTGAGATTTGAGCAGGTGAACATCATTTACCCAGACAGCTTGTTGCGGTACAGGAATGGCAATTCCGGCTTTGTCGAAGGCGATTTTCAAGCGGCGGCGAAATTCGCGTGCCACATCCCATTGTTTGAGTGGCTGTGTTTTAATCCACACACGAATTAATAAACCGCGATCGCCAAAATTATCGATTCCCAAAACTTGCGGTGTTTCTACAATTGGAAGTTGCCATTGCGGATCTTGATCCATTTCTAGGGCAACAGTCTTAATTAATTGCAAAGCTTCGTCAATATCAGCTTCGTAAGCAACTGGAATAGTTAGATCGGCTCTCGACCAACGACTAGAAAGATTAGCGACTATTTTAATTTCACTGTTGGGGATAGTAATTAAGCGTCCTTCCGAGTCTCGAACTTGAGTCATGCGTAGATTTAAATTTTCTACCAAACCTCCCACATTTCCCACATTAATAACATCACCTAGAGCGTACTGGTCTTCTAGGATAATCAGAAAACCGTTAATTGCATCTTTGATTAAGCTTTGGGAAGCCAAGGATATTGCTACACCGACTAAACCAGCACCCGCTAGCAATGGAACAATATCTATACCCAAAGAAATGAGAGCAAATAAAGTACCAACTCCCAAAAAAGCAATGCCAACAATACCTTTGGTGACACCAGAAATGGTAGAAACTCGTAATTGCAACCTTTCGGAACTTTCTGGAGTCAGTAGCGCACTACTACTGACAAAAGCAGAAGTGAAGCGATCAATCAGGGCATAGCTAAGACGGATAGCTACATAAGTTCCAATTCCCACACCAGCCAATTTTATAGGAATTTGTAAACCGATGAAAATTCCTAATTGTAGCGATCGCGTGTAAGGAAATAAACCAAGTATGAAGAATGTGCTGCCTCCCCAAAGCATCGTTTGAGCTAACTGATGCAGCCGTCTTTTTACCTCTTCAAGATGTCGATGATGCTGTTGATTGAGCTGGGAAGTAATTGGTTTCGCTGCGCTTGAAGTCGGGGAGGCTTGCTGCAATGAATGCCGTTTTGAGCGTTGCCGCCACTGATATAGCCCCCAACTGATGACAATAACACCAAGTCCAGTTGCGGAAGCAATTGCGCCTTGACTGAGTAGAAAATCAGTTCGTCGTTCCTGTCTTGCCTGCTTTAAATCTTCCTTTAAAATTTCGGAGATTTGATTTGCTGCCGTTAAAGGATCTACCTGTCGTAGATTGGCATCTTGGGCAGTAACCGTCATTAAATATTGATTATTGACAGTGATTATTGGTAGTCCGTTGTTTGGTTCAATGTCTACATTGACTTCTTGGGAAGGGGAATCCAAGTAATTTTGGGTTGCTCTGTACAAATTACTCTGAATACTCTCCAAACGCTCTGTAAAGTTCGTTCTTGGTGCGGATACCTGAAACAAGCGCCTACCATCCAAATAAACCCATCCTGTAACTATTCTGCCTTCTGGATCAGCAGGTCTTAAAGTAGGTGGTTGCAGGTTAGGGAAAAAAGGAAACTGCGCTGTAGCTTTTGGCATTACTCCAATAGTTATAACCATCGAAGAAAAAGCGATCGCTACAAATTTAGAGCGCAATGGACACCTCCTTGCTCTTTATAATACAGGGGACAGGGAATAGGGGACAGGGAATAGGGTACAGGGGACAGGATACAGTGAAAAAGAATAAAAGATTCTCTTTATATCTCCTACTACCCCACTCTCCGCGTCGCTGCATCTGTTTATCTCCGTGTCCATTCCCCATTTCCCCATCTTTCCTAATTCATTTCAATCCATGCTGGCAAATCAATTTAAGTAATTGTACCTGTCCAAAGTCGAGTGTCTGTTGGTCTTGACTTTAGAAAAAGTTATTAAATTTTTCTAAATCATCAAAATTATCAAGCAATTTCTGTAGGGTGGGTAATGCCTAACTTTCCTCAAACCCTTATTTTGAAGTTGTGGACAGTGCGCACCTTGCAGTTCTAAGGCAGTTCCCAAAAGAATATTCTGGATTTTAGATTCTGAGTTTTTTCCTCTACCTTAAAGATGAATTTTAAGAAAGAAGCTTAAATCTTAGCTGAGTTTGCCAGTCTTAGAATAATCTAGTAGAGTGCGTAAGGATTTACGCTAATTTTTTACTTTTTTGAGGAACTATTTGATGACTGCAACATCTCCCCGATTAAAGCACGAGGTTAAAGACCTCGCCCTAGCTCCCTTGGGAAGACAGCGCATTGAATGGGCTGGACGCGAAATGCCTGTTTTGCGGCAAATTCGCGATCGCTTTGCTCAAGAAAAACCCTTTGCGGGTGTTCGTCTTGTTGCTTGCTGTCATGTCACAACAGAAACAGCAAATTTAGCAATTGCTCTCAAAGCTGGTGGCGCAGACGCTGTATTGATTGCCAGCAATCCCCTCTCCACTCAAGATGACGTAGCCGCTTGTCTCGTCACCGATTACGAAATTCCTGTCTTTGCTATCAAAGGTGAAGATAATGAAACTTACAGCCGCCACGTCCAAATCGCTCTAGATCACCGTCCCAACATTATTATTGATGACGGTTGTGATGTGGTTGCCACCCTAGTTAAAGAACGTCAGCAGCAACTCGCTGACATTATCGGTACAACAGAAGAAACCACCACGGGAATTGTTCGGCTACGTGCCATGTTCAAAGATGGTGTTCTCACCTTCCCGGCTATTAACGTCAACGACGCTGATACCAAGCATTTCTTTGACAACCGCTACGGTACAGGACAATCTACACTCGACGGGATTATCCGCGCTACAAATATCCTACTAGCTGGTAAAACCGTTGTTGTTGTCGGTTATGGCTGGTGTGGTAAAGGTACTGCCCTGCGTGCACGGGGACTCGGCGCTAATGTAATTGTCACCGAAATTGACCCCATCAAGGCAATTGAAGCGGTGATGGATGGTTTCCGCGTCCTACCAATGGCAGAAGCTGCACCTTTAGGTGATTTATTTATCACAGTTACAGGTAATAAACACGTAATTCGCGGCGAACACTTTGACGTGATGAAAGACGGTGCAATTGTTTGCAATTCCGGTCACTTTGATATCGAAATCGACCTTGTTGCTCTAGGTACCAAAGCCAAGGAAGTAAAAACAGTACGTCCTTTTACTGAAGAATATCGCCTAAAAAATGGTAAATCAGTTGTAGTTCTTGGTGAAGGGCGCCTGATTAACCTTGCTGCCGCAGAAGGACATCCCAGTGCAGTAATGGATATGAGCTTTGCCAACCAAGCTCTTGGTTGTGAATACCTAATCAAGAATAAGGGTAAGTTGGAACCCGGTATTCATGCGATTCCTACAGAAGTAGATCAAGAAATTGCCCGCTTGAAATTGCAGGCGATGGGAATTAAAGTTGATTCCCTAACGCCAGAGCAAATCGAGTACATGAACTCTTGGACTTCTGGCACCTAATCTTTACCGAGAATTTAATTATGGTAATAGGATAAAAGCTTAAGCTAGAACTAGGTTTTCTAAGGCTATTGCCTTGGGATAGGTTAATCGCCTATCCCTTTTTCTATTTGATTACATTTATTCTCATCAGGCGAAGAAATCTATAGTAGTTCATTTATTTTGAAGATATATCTTGGTAGGGTTTGAGGTTTGTATTTGTGTGAACTAAAATCATCAACTGCATGCTGGGAAATGGCTAATTTCAATTCATCAATGATATAGCAGCATATTAGCCATATCTACACTTAGAAATGATTCATAAACTAAACCTCAAATTGTAGAGTTTTTAAGCATTGTTTGAATTTACTATATTTATTGGTGCGTTACTATACTTATTTCAAAACTTTGTTCATAGTGATGAAAAATAGTTTTACTTGGAAATCCTGAAATCAAGCTTCAAGACGCTCAGTCAAGTCTATTTTGGAACCTGCAAATCAAGAAAGAAAATTGTCTGTTCTCTTGTGCGGTGTAGATACATCCATGACTAAATGTTGATATATTAAGATGATGATTCCCTTTAAAAAGTATGTACCCGAAGTGAATTAGTACTTTAACTTGGAAGTTTTAAGATGAGTGTGATCGGTAAGCTTGCAATTGCGCCCGCAGTTGGGCAATTTCTTCAGCCATATCTAATACCATTGCAGCTCCCACTAAATTGAGTCCTAAATCTCGACGCAAACGCAAAATTTGACTAACACGAGTAATATCACGCGATCGCAACATGGAATTAGTTGGTGAAATCAATCCTAGTGTGGCGAAGCGTTCGATCAGCGCAGTTGATGTTTGTGTAACCAAAGCTGCATATTCAAATGTGTAAAGGCGATCGCCCTCTTCGGAGATAACCACCCGTGATAGCCCAGCTGAATTCATAATTTCACCTCTTGTAGAGCTGCACGTGGATCAAAAGTACTACTATCGCGAATTTTTTCATAGCACTCACGTTCCACCGGACTCATATCTTTAGGAGATACAATCTGTAGTTTGACAATTAAATCACTGCGCCCGTCTTTGGGCTGTTTCCAGCCTTTGCCCCGTAACCGCAAAGATTGCCCAGAACGTACACCCGCAGGAATTTTCATTGTGACGCTACCATCGGGCGTAGGTACTTTAATATCTGCTCCCAAAACAGCTTCATCCGGTCGAATGGGAATCTCACAAGTGATATTATCGCCTTCAAATCGAAAGAATGGATGGGGCAAAACTTCAATTGTTAAATACAAATCTCCCCGTTGTTGAGAAAATGGACTGGAACGTCCTTTACCCTTGATGCGGAGGCGACTTCTAGGTTTAGCACCACCTGGAATGCGCACATTAACAGTTTCGCCATCGATTTGCAGCCGCTTCTGTGTACCGTGAAACGCTTCAGAAAAATTGAGAGCGATCGCTGCTTCTGTATCCGGAGCAGGTGCTTCAGTGGCAACATTTTCATAAAAATCGCCAAACCCAGGTTGAGCGCCTGTATAAGTGCGATAACTGTAAGTTCTGCCACCTCCTGTCGCGCCACCAAAACGACCGAGCAGATCGTTGATAAAATCATCAAAACTACCGTATTGATCGAAATCAAAGCCACCAACATCTACTCTTGTACCCCGACTGTGCGGCGCTGCTCCAGTTGCCGCCGCTTGCTGCCAATATTGTCCAAAAGCATCGTATTTTTGGCGTTTTTCTGGATCGGAAAGTACTTCGTTAGCTTCGTTAATTTTTTTGAAGCGTTCCTCCGCTTCTTTATTTCCAGGGTTGACATCGGGGTGATACTTACGTGCCAGCTTGCGGTAGGCTTTCTTAATCTCCTCCGGTGTGGCATTTTTGCTCACCCCTAGAATTTGGTAATAGTCCTTGAAGTCGGTTGCAGCTGGCATAGCTGTTTCATTGCTGAATCGAAAAACCTGACTTTAGTTTAATTAAAGTATGGCTGACAATAATCTGTCGTCAGTATGGCATTATCAATTTGGTAATGCTAGTAATGTGAGGGCAGGTAAGATAAGCTGTTCCACATTTAACTTACATAAAATGGGCGGACAAGATGTCCACCCCACAAGAGTTGAGTCTCATGTCAATATGCAAACTAGATGTTTTTCAGCTTACCTACCCTAAACAGATTTTCACCCCACAAAATCGGCATCAATTACATCTTCACCGCCGCCACGCGTACCAGTACTACCACTACTATCAGCAGTTTCGGTTGTACCACCACCAGCTTGGGCATAAATAGCACTACCAATTTGCATCATTGCCTGTTGCAAGTCTTGAGTTAGCGATCGCATCCGATCATAATTTTCTTGATTGATGGCTTCACGCAAATCTTTAATCATTGCTTCTGCCCGGCTTTTGTCAGCAGCAGGAACTGTATCACCCAAGTCTCGCAATTGCTTTTCGGCTTGATATGCTAAGGAGTCAGCGTTATTCTTGGTGTCAATTTGTTCGCGGCGTCTTTTATCTTCTTGGGCATGAACTTCTGCATCCCGCACCATGCGCTCTACATCCTGCTTATCGAGCGTAGAAGCGCCAGTAATCGAAATTGATTGTTCTTTCCCTGTAGCCTTATCTTTGGCAGTGACAGAGAGAATACCGTTAGCATCGATATCAAAAGTAACTTCGATTTGCGGTACACCTCTGGGAGCAGGGGGAATACCATCCAAGCGGAAATTTCCTAAGCTCTTGTTATAGCTTGCCATTTCTCGCTCACCTTGCAAGACGTGAACTTCTACGTTCGTCTGCCCGTCAGCTGCGGTAGAGAAGATTTCTGATTTTTTGACAGGGATGGTAGTGTTGCGAGGAATAATTTTTGTCATTACACCGCCGAGAGTTTCCACGCCCAAAGACAAAGGTGTAACATCTAGAAGAAGAATATCTTTGACTACCCCAGCCAAAACACCAGCTTGGATAGCTGCTCCTACTGCTACCACTTCGTCGGGGTTAACACCTTGATGAGGCTCTTTACCTGTTATACGTCGCACTAGTTGTTGGACGGCAGGCATCCGGGTAGAACCACCCACTAATATAACTTCATCGATATCTGCATTGCTCATTTTGGCATCACCGAGAGCTTGTTCCACAGGGATGCGGCAGCGATCCAACAAATCCGCACACATTTCTTCAAACTTTGCCCGCGTCAAAGTTGTGTCAATGTGTTTTGGCCCTTCATGAGTAGCGGTGATGAATGGCAGGTTAATATTAGTTTGAGTAGCACTAGAAAGTTCAATTTTGGCTTTTTCGGCTGCTTCGGTAAGTCGTTGCAGTGCTTGCCTGTCTTTACGCAAGTCTACACCTTCGTTGTGCTGAAATTCGTTAGCAATCCAATCTACAATCTTTTTATCGAAGTCATCACCACCCAAGTGAGTGTCGCCACTGGTGGCTTTAACTTCAAAAACACCTTCACCTACATCTAAAATGGAAACGTCGAAGGTTCCACCACCAAGGTCAAAAACGAGAATGGTTTCGTTAGTCTTTTTGTCTAAACCATAGGCTAAAGCTGCCGCAGTCGGCTCGTTGATAATCCGGAGTACTTCTAAACCCGCTATTTTGCCAGCGTCTTTGGTAGCTTGGCGTTGGGAGTCGTTGAAGTAGGCAGGAACGGTAATAACAGCTTGAGTTACTCTTTCTCCCAAATATTTACTGGCATCATCTGCTAACTTGCGCAGTATTTGAGCAGAAACTTCTTCCGGAGCAAATTGTTTACGTGCAGCTGGACAATCAAGCTTAACGTTACCATCACTGTCGCGCAGAACTTTGTAGGAAACTTCGGTTAGTTCTCTGGTTACTTCATCATACTTGCGCCCGATAAAGCGCTTGACAGAGTAAAAAGTGTTTTCTGGGTTCATGACTGCTTGGCGTCTGGCAATTTGACCAACCAAACGGTCGCCTGTTTTCGTATAAGCTACAACAGAAGGAGTAACGCGTTGTCCTTCGGCATTGGGAATGACAACGGGTTGTCCACCTTCCATAACAGCAACACAAGAGTTTGTTGTTCCTAAATCAATTCCAACTACTTTTGCCATAATGCTCAACTCCTATCATTTTGAGCAAGCAAAAATAGGACTGACAGCACAATTTTTTTTGTAGAGATTGTTCTGTCAATCCTGCTTTTAATTTTTCTGATGCTATTACTAGTTTAATCACCAGAAGTAACAGCTAGGTATAAACTTCAGCAATTACAAAATTTAATTAAATTAACTGGTTGGAGATTGTAATTGTTGCTCAGATTGTGATTGTTGGTTGGATTGTAATTGCTGCTGAGTTTGCCTGTCGTATTCTCCAGCGATCGCCTGAGTTTGTTGTCCGCCGAGGTTAACAGTTACAACTTTATTTTTTTCTTCCTCAGCTTTAGGCATTGTCAGGCACAAAACGCCATTCTTAAATTCTGCTTGCACCTTATCGTTTTGAATTCTAGCGGGTAAAGGAATTATTCGTTGGAGTCTGCCATAACGAAATTCCGAACGTCTCATTCCTTTTTCTTCAGCACTAGTTTCAGATCTACGCTCTCCACTGATAGAAACAGCTTCGGCCGTAACTTTTACATCTAAGTCTTTTGCTTCCATACCAGGAAGTTCAACCCGAATTTCTATACTATCTGAATTATCATGCATTTCTGCTGCTGGTATAAAAGCATAACCAGCCATTTCACCACTCTCGCCGCTTGTAGTCATCATGCGATCAAACAAGCGATTCATTTCGCGTTGCAAGCCAGATATTTCTCGAAAAGGATCCCAACGTTCCATTTCTCGGAAGGGATCCCAACGTGATGGTGTCATATTTCTACCCTCCGATATCTATCAAATGCAAGATTTACAAACCTCTTGCTTCAACTTCAACCTATCAAAGGCATAAATTCTCCTCATCAGCCGAACGGATGAGCTTTATTTTCAATAATTAAAACTACTGAATCTTTCTACCTAATCTATTTGATAGAGTTCAACAAACTATGAGGTTGTAAATATGGAAATGACTTCTAAATGTGGAAGGTTAGAGGTAGGTAAAAATGGCTAAAGTAAATCCAATCCAACTACAAAAACACTTGAAAGGTGTTGATTATCCAGCTAACAAACAACAGTTGATTGAACACGCACAACAGCAAGGTGCTGATGAAAACGCTATCTCTGTATTGCAGCAGATACCTGATCAGGAGTATCAAACTCCAACTGATGTTAGTGAAGCTGTAGGCAAGATTGAATAAGCTGAAGCTAGAGCAGCATAAATCAATGTATTTCTCGTGCTGGCTGGTAGTGGATAGTAGATAGTGGATAGTGGTTAGTGGTTAACTAACTGTACGGGTGGGTTTTGTTGATAATCTTGCCGTTCAAACTGATAATTTATCTTCTAAACCTGCCCCTCCTAACTACCAACTATCAACGTAAATAATCTCCTGATTTACCGCCACTTTTACTTATTAATTGAATCGATTCTATTTGAATCGACTTTTCTAAAGCTTTTGCCATATCGTATAAGGTAAGAGCAGCAACAGAAACAGCAGTTAAAGCCTCCATTTCCACACCAGTTTCGGCTTTGGTTTTGACTGTAGCCTGAATTTGATAACCAGGTAGCTGGGCATCGGGTGTTAAAAGCACTTCTACTTTTTGCAGTGGCAAGGGATGGCATAGGGGAATCAAATTAGCTGTTTGTTTAGCTGCCATGATTCCTGCTAGTCTTGCCGTTCCCAATACATCGCCTTTGGGAGCATTGCCTGCTTGGATAGCTGCAAAAGTTTCTGGTAACATCCGCACTCTAGCAGTAGCTACAGCTTGTCTGACTGTGGGTACTTTTTCAGAAACATCCACCATCTGAGCTTGTCCCTCGCCATCTAAGTGGCTGAGATTGGCTGATAGAAAGTGAGAATTTTCTTGTGTCATTTGGTAATGTTATGTTAATATAGACTCTTGTGACCAATAGGGGCGTGTAGCTCAGTGGACTAGAGCACGTGGCTACGGACCACGGTGTCGGGGGTTCGAATCCCTCCTCGCCCGTTAATTGTAGAGACGCAGAGTTCTGCGTCTCTCTATTTTTTCCTTTAGATTTTGTTTAAGGCGTAAGCATCTTGAGTGCGACCGAAGGCGAAGCGTACTGAGGTACCCAAGTCTTTGCTGGACTTAGTAATAAAAATGAGAATGCCAAGTGCAGTTAAACCAGCAGTGATTCCGAACATATGACGGTAACCAACTTGTTCGGCAAAAGAACCAAGAATAGGCCCAGCGATCGCTATCCCCAAATCAAATCCAGCTATGCAAACAGCAAAAACTCGTCCTCTTTCTTGAGGAAATGAACGGTCTGCCATCATAGTAGAAATCATGGGAATTAGCGTACCACCTCCTGCACCTTCAATCAAGGCAGCTACTAAAAAAGTAGTGCTATTGTTTGCTAGCCACATCAGTGCCATTGATAAACAGTACAAAATCAAGCCAATGGTGACAAATAATCCTCGACCGAAGCGATCGCTAGCACGGCCAATAAATACCCTGCTACTAAAACTTGAAACTGCTGCAACTGTATAAAACAACCCAGCATTCAGCTCAACTTGGGTAGATTTGATGAATAGGGGCGCGAAGGTATGCAAAGTTCCAACCGCCAAACCAACTACTAACATCACTAAAGCTGGTATTCTTACTCTTGGACTGATTAATATACGCCAAAAATTAGTATCTTGAATTTCGGCTGCTTGCTGTGTTTGAACTGATGGATTCACAATCGGCACAACACATAATGCCCCCAATCCACCCAATGCCGCAGCTAATACAAAAACAGCAGTATAATCAACCATAGCTTGTATATAACCGCCTAAAGCAGGCCCAATCGCTAAACCAATCGGATTTACCAGACTCATATAGCCAATGATTTCACCGCGATGCTTGGGAGGTGCTAAGTCTGCTATGAGTGCCATGTAGCCAGTGGCAAAGGCAGCGATACTGATGCCATGAAAAGCACGCAACACCATTAATAGAGGAATGGATGTGACTAGTTCGTAACCAATAGGAGCGATCGCTTCTACTAAAATACCAATCAGCAATACAAGTTTACGACTACGTTTGTCTGCTAATTGCCCTAGCCACGGGCGGAACAATAACATTCCAATAGCAAAACTGCCCATGACTATCCCGATTTGTTGCTTGCTTGCACCCACATCTTGCAAATAAAGCGGCAAAGTAGGCAACAAAGAAGATAAACTAGACCAGAAAAATAAACCTGCTGCAAATAAAATCAGCAGGTTTCGCTGTAATTGGGTATCAAATGTGCGAAATACTTTCACAGCCGATGCTAGTTAATTTTGATGTTTTCTGATCAGCACAATTAAACTAAGAAATGGATTCCTTAGCAGATAATTCAAGTCTACTCAAGCAGATTGCTTATTTTTGTCAACCTTTGTGAGCGACTGTGTGATTATTAGCCTGAACTTTTGTTTACAAAAATATATCTAACCCCTATTGTTACATTACTTAACAAAATTTGACCACCATTTTGTAGAGGAGGCAGCTTGGCGAATAGCATTAACGACTAGATATAATCACCCATCTGCGTGAGTTTTAAATCTAATCGCTTTTTCAATTCTTGTAGAGACTTTTGGGGAGAACACTTTCAACTAGATGAAGCTGTGATTCAACCACTGACAGACATTGGAGAAGTGACGGCACGAATTCTAGATTTTAATCACGATGAACGAGTCGTTGAACGACAAGCTTTGATAGCAGCGCTTAGATATCCTTCTGCATCAGCGCTACGACATATGACAAAGTAGAGAAACAGCAATTATAACAGCACCTGAGAACCTTTTTACCGAACATTGGAATTCCCTGATCGAGTGTTTTTACCCCATTCTTCTAGTAAATAGCTAGAATCATAATGTTCATTTCTTGACATCTAGGCTGTGGACACTGCTACTTGCCCTCGCTGTCATCAAAAAGTTAGCCCGCAGGCTATTACCTGCCCCTATTGTCGTACTCAACTAAAAGCTTACGGCCATCCTGGTATTCCTCTGCACCGGGCTGGTAAAGACGAATATCTTTGTGAAAGTTGTACCTATCATGCCGACGACACTTGTAATTTTCCTCAACGCCCCTACGCTAAAGAGTGTACACTGTATCAAAATATAGAACAGAGCAAGTTAGATTTGCAGCAGATTCGTGAAGCGAAAAGTTTTAATACATCTGTAAAAAATTGGATCAGACGCAATCAGACTTTAGTTCTACTACTTGCTTTATTATTAGTGTGTTTACTGATTACTTTGTTAAATTTCAGTTGACAGTTATCAATCATACTGATTAATCAGATAACTGATAACTGATACTTTCAAACTTCAACTTGCGGGAATAGTGTGTGTTTCTGTAACAGTCTCCACAACTGCTGGTTGTTCTGGTACAACTGTTTCTTCTTCAAAAACTGCTAAATCAAACCAAAAAGTTGTACCCACCCCAACTTCACTTACTAAATTGACTTTACTGTGATGTTTGTCTTCAATAATATTTCTGACAATTGATAGTCCTAAACCAGTGCCTTCTAGAGTGTGAACGCGATTTTCTACCCGGAAAAAGCGATCAAAAATAGCTTTTTGATCTTCTGGGGCAATACCAATACCTGTATCGGCAATTTCTACACGAACACGATAGGGGCGATCGCTTTTGTGGGAATGCGGTGTGAGCTTATAGGCACGGATCGCGACTTTGCCTCCTGCTTTAGTAAATTTAAGGGCATTACCAACCAAATTAGCTAAAACTTGTAGCAATAAATCGTAATGACCTACTATTAGAGGTAATTTAGGTTCTACTTCCTGAATGATTTCAATACCCTTATCTTTGGCATTAAGTTGGTAAGTTCGTAAAGTCTGTTCAATTGCTTGTCCTAGATCTACTGCATCTAAGTTGTAGCGTCGCCCAGATTCAAGCCTAGACAAATCTAAAACATCATTTACCAAGCGGGCTAGGCGATCGGTTTCGTGATTGACAGTTGCTAAGAATTCCTGTCTTTGATCTACACTGAGTTCTTCGCCATAGTCGTGCAAAGTCTCAATGAAAGATTTGATGTTAAATAAGGGTGTGCGCAGTTCGTGGGAAACGTTACTAATAAATTGGCTTTTTGCCTCGTTTAATTCTACTTCACGGGTAATATCTTGTACGGTAATAGCAATGCCTTTAACATTTTCCCTTTGCTGATCAAGTACTGTTGTTAAGAGAATGCGGATTGTGCGATGAATCCCTTGGGTGAGGTGAATACGAAACTCCGCACTTTCACAATCTCCTGCTGCCATTTGGTACAAAGGACGAGTGATTTCGGCTTGCACTGCTGATGGTAAATGGTGCAAAACATTCTCGCCAACTATCTCAACACCTTCCCAGCCAAAAATTCGCCGTGCTGTTGGGTTGACTAAAATCACCTGCATATTATTGTCAATTAAAACTGCTCCATCAGCAATTGTAGAAACCAAAGTTTCCAGCTTGGCTTTTTCGGCAGTCAACTCCTCTATATTTTGTTCTTCATAACGCTCTAAACGCTCTGCCATTTCGTTAAAGCTGAAAATTAATTCTTTGAGTTCTCCTCCAAACGGCAAGTCAATGCGCTGCTTAAAATTCCCAGCTGCAATTTGTTTAACCCCCAGCAATAGTTCTTTAATAGGCTTGGTAATCGTCAAAGCGTTTATTACCCCTCCCAAAATTACCATTACCCAAATTGAGATAAATACAGCAATAGTGACATCACGAGTGAAATTTGTAGAAATCACTGCGGCAGGATTGGGGTTGATGCCAATCGCCAAAACCCCCAGATACTTTTTATCAACCGTTAGAGGCACAAATACATCGGTGACTACGCCATCTGGAGACATATGTTGCCGTACCATCGGCTTATCGGCATCACTCGCATAATCATCTGGCAGTTGTATTCGCCTTTCTATCGTCAGGGAAGTTTCAACTTCTGGTTCCCAAAAAGGAATGCCGAAATAAATTTTCCCAGTTTCATCAGCATAGAGCATATAACGCACGCTCGAAGTACTGCTGTAGAAGCGTTGGGAAAATTGTGCTACCTCAGTCAAATTATGATCCGCAATCAGTGGGGCAACATTGGCTGCAAGTAGCAGTCCCAGATCACGACCGAAGCGTGTATCATTCAGACGTGCATCCTGCTGAATTGTATTTACTGCCCAGAAAGTCAGTCCACTCATCACCAATGATACCACCAAAGTTACGGCAGCCAACAGCTTGGTCTGGAGGGTAAACTCTGACCACCAATTAGCGATCGCTTCTCGGATTGTTTTTAAAGGAGCCAGCATTTTAATAAAAGGTTGTTATAGCGGTAGTCGTTGGCATCAAGTACGACTTTGTTGAAGTAGGTAATGTTAAAGTATATAGTGTACAATTTACCAAACACCCGCCTAAAAGATAAGGTCAAGCACAGAAGCTGTAGCATTTTCATTCACTTGTTGTCAACACCGTTTGTGTACTCCAAATCAAGGAATGATATTAACAAATCAAGGCGATTAAATGGCCAATTTGGCATTCATCCAAATTTAAGAATTCAAATCACCCCAACAACTTAAAATTAACAGTTATTGAAACAAATAGGTTGAGAAGGTGCTTGGGACGTATTTGGACGTGTTTATTTATATCACGCCCAAATCTGCCTATAAGTTATCAATATAGTGTTCGTTTCAAGATATCTTCAAACTGCGGGGAGATGGGGAGAACAACTAACTACTAACTGTTTCTCAATGTCATGACTCGATGCCCAATATCTCTTCGGTAATAAATTCCCTCAAAATGAATGCGCTCAATTCCTGCGTAGGCTTGGGCTAAAGCTTGTTCAAATGTTTCTCCTGTTCCTGTAACATTTAGCACTCTACCGCCATTTGTGACCAACTGTTGTCTATCTAACTTGGTACCTGCATGAAATACAATTGCTCCTGAGGCTACAGCTTCTGGAATTCCTGTAATTACCATACCATTTTCATAAACTTCAGGGTAACCTCCTGAGGCAGCAACAACAGTGGCAGCTGCGCCTGATTTCCAGGCAATAGGTGGCATTGCTGCTAATCGTTGTTCTACGCAGGCAAGCAGCAACTCTTCTAAAGGAGTTTCCAACAATGGCAGAATTACTTGTGTTTCTGGATCGCCAAACCGACAGTTAAATTCTAGAACTTTAAAATTACCGTCGGGAGTAATCATCAATCCGGCATAAAGTACGCCTCGGTAGTCAATATTCTTATTTCTTAAAGCCGTGATCGCTTTTTCTAATACGTCTTTTTGCACACGTTCCATCAATTCTGGAGTGGCGAGCGGTGCTGGAGCGTAAGCTCCCATGCCTCCAGTATTCTCTCCTGTGTCACCTTCACCGATACGCTTGTGATCTTGTGCTGGCAACAACGCTCTAATTGTTAACCCATCAGTCAAAGCCAGAACAGAAACTTCTTGCCCACTCAAACATTCTTCAATCACAACAAAATTTCCAGCCTTGCCAAATTGTCCCCGGAAAATAGCCTCTATTGCCGCGATCGCTTCATCCACTGTTTGGGCAACCGTCACACCTTTGCCTGCTGCTAAACCATCAGCTTTGACAACAATGGGTGCTCCATGTTCTTTGACATAAGATTTTGCTGCTGTCGCTTGCGTAAATACCACAGCATGAGCAGTAGGAATTTTTGCCTCTTGCATCAGAGTTTTAGCCCATGTTTTACTCGCCTCAATCTGCGCTCCTGCCTTGCTTGGGCCAAAAACTACAAGACCGCTATTTTGAAGATAATCTGAAATTCCTTGAGCTAGAGGCACTTCCGGCCCCACTACTACCATAGAAATTTCCTCTTGTTTAGCAAATTGGCTTATTCCTTCAAAGTCATCTGCTGCTAACGACAAGTTTCGACAACTTGGCATAGTTGCTGTACCGCCATTGCCTGGCACACACATAACTTGCTCAATTTGCTTTGATTGCAATAGCTTCCAAACAAGGGCGTGTTCTCGCCCTCCGTTACCTACAACTAAAACTTTCACGCTTTTTCCTCGTGCGTCCCTTGCAAGTGAGAATGCCCTATGGCTATTCGCCGTTCAAATTTTTTTAATACTTACGTAATTCTACTGCTATTGTGGGATTGATTAGCTATTTATTGGCAAAGCAACCTAGCAACACTTAGGATTTATGCAGATTTTCCGATTGTGGAGCAACTCCACCAAGAATAATTTTATTTTGCTCAACATCATGGAAGATATGATTCATTAACCTTGCTTGTCAAATCAGTAAGAAATACTAATCATTTTTTCATCTTCAATGTCGTGTGCATAAAATTTATAAGAGTTTAACTATCATACTAATTGAAAAATAAAATGATTGTGAACTACCCATCGCTAATTACTTCGTAATATAGCGTGGGCTTCGGAATTCACAGGCTCATGCTCAACCGTGGACTTTTTACGCCCCCGTTTGAGACTTACAGAGCCTCCTTCCGCAGTAGCTCCGGTTCCCGAAGCCAATATCCGCAAGCCTTCATTTCTGATGTTGATAGCAGCCGTGATATCCCTGTCATGCCTTGTCTTACAAGAGCTACAAGTCCAAGAGCGAATATCCAACGGCAAGCTACCGACAACATTTAGACAGACATGGCAAGTTTTACTAGAAGGGAAAAATCTACTTACTTCTAAGTACACTTTGCCTGTTGCCTCAGCTTTGTATTTAAGCATGGTACAAAACATTCCCCACCCTACCTGACTTATTGCCTTAGATAGATTAGGGTTTTGCACCATCCCTTTTACATATAAGTCTTCTACAACAATCACTTGGTTTTCGTTTACTATCTTGCGGGATAGCTTGTGTAGAAAGTCTTCACGACAACGAGCAACTTTTGAATGAGTTTTAGCAACTAATTTCCTAGCTTTATCTCGATTTTTAGAGCCTTTTACCTTACGAGCTAAACTTTGTTGCTTACGTTTGAGATTTCTTTCCCGTTTTTTCATCCATCGGGGTTGCTTGATTTTGGCGCTATCTGAAGTCACAACAAAATCAGTCAATCCTAAATCAAGACCTATTGCTTTGCCTTCAGTTGAAGGCGTTGCAACAGGTAAACCATCTTCAAATAATAAAGATGCGTAGTACTTTCCGTCAGGATTTTTAGACAAGGTAACAGTTTTGAGCTTGCCTGTAATCTCCCGATGAATTTTGCCGAAAATATTCCCTACTTTTGGGACTTTGATGTAATCCCCCTCAACTTTGACGTTTTGAGGGTAGGTGATTGACTGCCTACCATGCTTGGACTTGAATCTGGGATATCTTGCCCTACACTCAAAGAAGTTGATAAAGGCACGACTGAGATTCAAACAAACAACTTGCAAACATTGTGAATAAACTTCACCCAACCACTCGAATTCTTTCTTGAGTTGCGGCAATTGCTTTTGATAATCAAACCTAGATAAACCCTTGCCCGTCTCCTTGTAAATCTCGTTGTTTTGGGCTAGAAACCTATTCCAAAGCCAACGAGCGCAACCAAAACCCTTGGCAAGAGATATT
The DNA here is from genome assembly GCF_030381805.1 of Chlorogloeopsis sp. ULAP01. NCBI lineage: Bacteria > Bacillati > Cyanobacteriota > Cyanophyceae > Nostocales > Chlorogloeopsidaceae > Chlorogloeopsis > Chlorogloeopsis sp. ULAP01. The sequence continues at coordinate 32,899 of NZ_JAUDRH010000011.1, read as the reverse complement.
TCTTGTTTCTCTGTTGGGTATATCCTGATTTTGACAACCTTGAGTATATCGGCCTAGCAACTCAATATTATCTATCATAAATCTTTTTCGTGATAAACATAATCCCTGTCCGTGATTCATCATGTCGCCAATCGTTCCGATATGGCGCACGACTTCTCACGGTTGAAGTTAAATTTTTATCTAGTACCTGCTAGCTAAAATCTTAGTTACAAGCTTGAGATATTGCCGAAAATAACGTTAATATGATTGTTTGACTACTGTTAGTTATCGAATTTTGTATACTGCACAAATCTGGTTTGACACTTTCTTGACATTTTAAAGTTAATTATGCAACAGATAAAATTAACTGTATCATCAGGGTCAAAAGCTACTAACTGCTTGTTTACCGCTATCTTAACATTGAACAAAAATCATTAAATTTTTATAAAAGTGTCAGTTTTCTTCATCATTTTCCGTATGTTTGCGATATTGTATATAGAAATTTGCTAGAGATAGTGGATATCTCAAGCTTGCAGAGTTTATCTTTACCTTAAACACCTCTGATCAAGCCCTCTTTTGATCTATAGGTTTGTTAGATAAAGTACAGATGCAGGAAAAAACACAAGCAAGATTTTGCAACTCATCCCGAAAACACTATATATTCTTTGATGAGCAACTTCGTCAGAAGATAGAAGCTCAAATTTATATGGCAGAAGGTTTTACAGAGTTTTTAGTAGACTTTTTGCCTGATGAGTCATTAGGCTATGGTCCCTAACTTAATGAATGGAGCAAATAAAAGATATGTGCTGAGATTGTTAGTATGAGGTGCCAGACATTCTTAAGATATGGATTCTCACATTTTTATCTATATCTGTTTGTCTATGAGGAGTCTAAAACCCATCTTCGTACTTGTTGCAAATTTAGGTTGGGGTAACAGTTCCAAAGCCAAATCCATTGTTAAGAGTTCCCCATTCCCTTGCAAGGATTCCCTTCTGTCCCCGGCATAGCTGCCTTTTTATCATTCATGAGCATTTTTGATGAGTGTCAGCAAAGTTAGGTGGACGTAGATCGAGTGTTTTGGTGGTAATTACCGTACAAAACCGAATTTGAGAGCAACTAAGTAGAGTTAGTTATGATATAGTAGAGTGGTTAAGACTTGCTTTACCAAAGTAATCTACTCTACGCATAGGCGATAACTTCCACGCGGAAAGCAGTTTTGATTAAGTATTTTAGGAAACCAAATCTGAATTAACATTGAAGTTATGAATCAGCAAGTGATTCACCCAATGGTGAAATTGCAACGTAAAGTGCAATCACTCGTAGACTCAAAGATCATCAAGCCAACTGACAGTATTTGGAAAATAGCCTTGCTTTACGGCAACGAATGGCAATACTGGAAAAAAGAATTGCTAGACTTCGGGTTTAGTATGCAAGATCCAGTCAGCGAATTATTGGCAGTAGAAGCTTGGGATGAGGAGTAACAGAGCTAGAAGTTGGTAATATAGCCACTATGCCCTTAAAAGTTCCTTAGAACTTTGAGTTGATCAAAATTCTTTCGGTTCTGGTAAATAACATAGGGCTTTCGGTGATAGTATCTAAGGTGCGGGTTGACTAGATTACTAAATCTACAATACCTGCAAATACTGGCTATATCTGCCTGTAGTGTATTTATCTATAGCAGGAGACAGGGTTAAAACTCTCTTGCTGTAACCTTTTTATCGTTAGTTGATGTCCGAAACTATCTGGCAACTGCCATATAGTCCAATCCAAGATTTGTCATTCAGACTGCGGGGAAAGAGGACAAAGAGACAGCGAACAGGAAATAGGGAAAAAATACAAGGGGAGTAATTGTACAGACTTAAGGAATATTGTAAGTTGTACAGACACTAAAGAACCGAAGCGTCTACACTAACAAATGACTATCGACTAATACCAAATTGGCACGCGGGAGTCTTGTTTCAAAATTTTGGACTAGCATATTAATCAATGTTTTTAATCCAAAATCCATGCATTGGTATAACCACTATTGGCAATCTGCTAATGCAATAGCTAAATCTTTGGCAGTTTGATAGCGATCACGTGGCAATGGTTCTGTGACGTGTTCTATTACTTCTCGTAATTTAGGAGTAACAGTGGGAACTTTTGTTAAATCGAACCGGAAGTTACGTCCTTTTTGGCGATAAAACTTAAAAGGATTTTCGCCAGTTAGTAGAAAAATTAGTGTTGGCCCAATAGCATACAGATCTGATTGTGTTACGGGTTGTCCCCGTTCTTGTTCAGGTGCGCAATAACCTTCTGCACCGATACGAGTACCGGGCGTAGTGCCTATTTCTTTTACCGCACCAAAATCCAACACAACTATACGATTATTAGAGTTTCGCACCATGAGGTTGGCGGGTTTAATATCACGATGAATGAGTGGAGGATCTTGACTGTGCAGATAATCTAAAATGTCACAAGTTTGAATCATCCAAGCGATCGCAACAGAAGGTATGACAGGGCCTTTAAGCAAAATCAATTTCTCTAAATCCTGTCCGTGGACTAATTCCATTGCTAAGTACTTTTTTCCACCTTCTACAAAGAAGTCATAGTACAAAGGAATACCTGGATGGTGAAGAGATTTGAGAGTGTGCGCCTCCCTCTCAAATAATTCGCGAGCTTTGGCGATTTTAGCCATATCAGCATTCATTTGCTTTAAGACTAGTAGCTGTGGATGTCCGGCAATTTCTCCTGTTTTATCCCAAGCTAAATAGGTTGTACCCATACCTCCTTGTCCTAGTGTCCGTAACACCTGATACTTGCGGATTGTCTGCTGCACAGATATGGGTTGTCCGCAGTGGACACAAAATAGGTTGTTAGGAGAGTTTCCTTCGTGAGTGCAACTGTCGGATGAAGCACTTGATTGGTTTGGAGAGGTTTCCTGCTCAATTTGAAACTTGAGAATTGGGCCTCCTCGTGCTAGTTGTAGTAAGGAATTATTTGGTAACAGGCTTTGAACTACCAAAACTTCATTTATAAAAGTACCATTTGTACCTTTACTAATTACCTGCCATGAACCACTATTTTGGTTAGAACTGAGTTGTCTGATCTCTAAATGATATCGAGACACTAGCGTGTCATTTAAAACAACATCATTATCAGTGGAACGACCAATTCGGATTATATGCTCGTTCTCAAAGTGCCATTGTTTGAGAGGCGTTTTTTTTTGCGGTTCTAGCAGGGTCAGAATAACCACATTACGGATAATTTGTTAATAGATAGTAGTTAGAGTAGGGGAGGCAGCGCTGACTCCCCAATTTGGACTGCAAAGAGGGTATTGCACGCCTGCGTAGTGGCTCTTTTCTGCTTTCCCTTGCTTACCATTGACGATTAACCAGTAACTATTTCCTTTTGACTTTCTAGGTCAGGGCGTACTTTTGCCCGTACAAGCACAACAGTTATGTTGTCATGACCATTGTAATCGTTTGCGACATTAATTAAGTCTCGGATCCCATCTTCTAAATTCACGCCAGAACTGAGTAAGGGAAGTAGATGAGTCTGCCAATTAGTTTCTAGCAAATCATTATCTGACAAGCCATCTGAAGCCAGGACAAAAAGGGTATCTTCAGATATTTCAAAAAATTTAACATCAGGAATGATAAAATTCTCATCTCGTGGGCCAAGAGCTTGGGTAAGCTGGTAGGCATCTGGACGAGCATAAGCCACGCTAGGTTCTACCCCACGGGAAATTTCCCGTCGACCTACTTCGTGATCTACAGTGACTTGTTCTATACCTCTTTTGCGAGTTACACAATAAAGGCGACTATCACCGACATGAGCTACTACTGCTTGAGTATTTTGAATTAACAGCATGACCAAAGTAGTACCCATGCGGCCGATACCAGAACGGGCATCTTGTTGATTAACATCGTAAATTGCCTGGTTGGCTTGCCGTACTGCCTCGCGGATATGTTCTTCTGTAGGCAATTCGCTGGTTGTCCAATTAGTTTTAAAGTATTGGCGTACAGTGTTTACAGCTAAAGCACTGGCTACCTCGCCACCAGCGTGTCCACCCATACCATCGCAAAGAATATATAGAGCACGTGCTTGTAAGTTGCGAGTGTTGGGCAATTCCAGCTTTGCTATTTTGGTATCAATGCCAAAGTAGTCTTCATTATGATGTCTTTGCCGTCCAACGTCAGTGAGTCCAGCGTGTTCCAGGCTGATTAACTGCATTGGCAGTACCACTGTTGGCAGATCATCAATTTTTGTGGCAATGTCTTCTTCTTGTTCATTGAATTGCACAATTGGCGGTGAGTCATGATCTTGATTTGCCGCAGATGTCATATTTGGTTTGCTACTACTAGAGGGAGCTTGCAGATCAGAAGCGATCGCCTGCAAACGTGATTGTAACTCTAGCAAGGTCTGAATGTTGCCAATCTCCAAATCTCCTAACAGTTGTAACAAAGAGCCAAATTGAGTACGTTGAGACTCTTTAAATAATTTCTGCCAAACATTTCCTAAAGCTTGGAGGGTTAAATCTTCTGTGGAGGTGGTTATTGATTGAGTCAGTGCGACATTTTTTAATGGCTGTGCATACAACATTTGTAAGGCTAGTGCTTGGTCTTCATCCAAACGTAGATTGGACAACTTTAAAAGACTTTGACGACAATTTAATGGTTCTAACAGCGCCCAGAGTCGGCTCATCTGATATAAATAGTTAACCATCTGCAAAGAACTGGTTTTGTCATCGCGCCACAAGTCAAGTAGATAAGGCCAGCGATCGCGATCTTCAATCAGCACCACCTGTATATCTCCTTGCTGCCATGCATCGTGAATAGGAGGTATACCTTGGTTCGTGTAGGATTGGAGGGCAATATAAGTTTTAGCAATGTCAGGTAAACTCACAGCCGAGCTTGTTGAGGTTACTAACTCCTGATTCTGATTGGTTAGCATTGCCTCCAGGAGCGAAATTTGAAACGGCTGACAGTCTAAAACTCGAACGCACCACTGAGTGTTAGTGGGCATTTCCTCCAAATTTGGTAGCGATTCTAGCAATTGATAGCGTTTCTGTGGATCTAAATAAGAACCTTCTGGAAGAGAAGATGGCACAGAAGGGTACACCGAGATGAAAGGACGGGGTGAGACGGGAGCATTTTCACTTTCGAGATCGTTGTCCTCCGGGTTAATTAGTTGCTCGCCACTCTCTGGGTGTGGAAACTGCTTGACATCTCCAACAGGGGGGGTACTCTCCAAGTTAATCTTATCCGAATGCACTTCGCCAATACCATCGAGCGTAGGAGACGAAGGTTCTAAATCACGCTGTTCTTCTTTTTCGATATCATCAAAGCCTGTTTCCCCGATGACAAAATTCTCTACTTTGGCAATAATCGCCCACCAAATTGTGCCACATTCTGCACCGCAGTTATGACAAATTTGTACATTTAAAGGTACTTCAGCATTGCATTCAGAACAAACCTTGTGGGTTAGGGATGCCCCACAGTTTTGACAAAACTTATTGGTATTGGGATTTTCAAATTTACACTGAGGGCAAATCAGCATTGTGGAAGTTCCTTAATTCCCGCTCCAAGGTGCTTTTAAGTATTACTATTTCAAATGCCACATTCGGCACTTCTGCCAGCAGCAGATCTACAAATGATTGTAGTTTCACAAGCAGATTTTTGTCGCAGTCTTAATTTTTATGCATGGTCTAGTTAAATTTCGACTAGACAAGTTCTTACCGATAATTGTAACCACCTCTGGAGTCTGGAACTGGATTGTAATATTTATTGGTGAGTAGTGATTGTTTAAAAGTTTTTACTCATGTTAGACTTTCACCTTAAAGTGGTAGTTGGACAGTCAAAGAAGTACAGTTTGACTTACTTTCAACCTCTATTGTTCCCCCTAAATACTTGGTGAGCTTTTGTACCAGTGCTAGTCCTAAACCTGTTCCTCCCTGTTTCCAAGGGTCGTTACTGGGAATGCGGTAAAACTTCTCAAAAATATGCGGTAATTCAGAGGCGGGTATTTCTACACCATAATTACTTACTTGCAATTGAATGCTGTTGACTTTTGCTTGAGCAGCAATGATAATATCTGCTTCTGGTGGACTAAATTTACAAGCGTTAGTAAGCAATTCTATCAAAATGCGCTCTAGGCTAAATGGATCGCACAGTAGAGGAGGAAGATTGGAAGCAATCTTCAAGTTTAAATTGTGTTTACAGCCATTGCGATTACGTGCTTTAAATAGCTCTACTACTCGCTCCAACCATTCATTGACTTGAATTTTCTCTAAGACTAAAGGTTTAGTACTGGTATCCAGTCGCTGTAAATCTAGGAAGTTATTAATTAAATTTATTTCTCGTTCACACTCGTTGTTTAAAATTTGAAAATAGCGAGCAAATTTAGAGCGTTCGGCATATGGCTTTGCCATTTCCAACAATAAATTGTGTTCTTTATTAAGTGCAATTCCCATCATTTGGATCGCCATTTTCATATTAGTTAGCGGTGTACGTAATTCGTGGGAAACTGTACTAAGAAATTCGTCTTTCAGACGATTGAATCTTTCTATCTCTTCTAATTGTGTTTGTGCAGCTTTTTGGCTTTTCTTCAAAGCTAACTCTGCTAACTTACGTTCTGTAATATCAATCCCAGAGCCTATGTAACCGATAAATTTACCGTTGGAATTAAACCTTGGAAGTCCTGTATTTAATATCCATCGGTACTCTTCATCAATATGCTTTAAGCGATGTTCTATCTGGAATTTTGCACGTGTATTAAATGCAGATTCATAAGTTTGTCTACAGAAGTTTTTATCTTCGGGATGTACTTGCTCTAACCAATTAAAATCTTGTTGCTGTTGGCTGCTACTTCCAGTGAATTCTAGCCATGATTGATTCAAAAAATTGCATACTCCCTCAGTTCCAGCTACCCACAACATTACTGGCAATGTATTGGCTATCAGATACAGATATTGTTCATTTTCTTGGCAGCCACAATTAAAAAGTTTTTCTGCTGTGATATCTTCAAATATCATTAAAACCAGTTGATTGTCCTTCCCAGAATCTAATATCCGTGCAACTACTTTTGCCCACTGCATTTTACTGGCAGGACAGTTCAAGCGAAATTCCCAACTAGCTTCACTCTCTGGCGCTCCCTGAAACAATCGCATGAAGGCGTGAAATAACCTTTGTTGTTCAGACTGAATGAATAAGTTAAAAACGGGCTTGTGGATTAGTTCCTCTGGAGAATAACCAAGGCTGTTTGCACCTAGCTTATTCACAGATAAAATGATCCCGCTTCTATCCAAGGTTAAGTACACACAAGGAGTATTCTCATACAACTTGCGGTACCATAAGAGTTCGTCTTCAGTGCGACGCCAGGTTTCAGATGTGCAAATCTCTACATCGGAGGCTCGTTCTGGTACAAGTTCCAAGCGTGTAGGTGGTACTGATGCTATATTCTGTTGTTCTTGGCAGGAATGATGCCAGCTAGATGGCTGATTAAGGCTCATAAGACTTAAACTTGCACCCAAGCGCTGGTGTTTACTATGGGAAAAAAATAGAAAATCATTATACTGCTTATAGCGTAATTTTTGGACAAAATCATGAATAAAAACTTATGTAACAAACATAATCTCTTGTTTTCTATATTTAGCTTTAATCAGTAACTCCTAACTCTGGACGTCAGGTATTTAACAATTTGTGTTTATTTTGGTTTAAACAAAGAATAGTTAACTTTATAACTTTTACTATCAGTATTTATGCTTTTTTAACAAGTTAACAGCAAAAATCAAATTGTGTAACAATTTTAATTCTCTAGAAGTGAGATCACGCCATTGTCCTGGATTAAGTCCATCTATTTGTAAATGGGCGATCGCTACCCTCACAAGTCTTAGAGTCGGAAATCCAACAGCTGCGGTCATTCGCCGTACTTGCCGATTTTTTCCTTCTGTCAAAGTCATCTCTAACCATGCTGTCGGTACAGTTTTGCGAAATCTAATTGGCGGGTTGCGATCGCTTAAGGGAGGTTCTTCGCTCAAAAGTCGCACCTTTGCGGGTCGAGTGCGGTAATCTTTAATTAATACACCTGCTTCTAACTTTTTGAGAGCAGCTTGATCGGGAATTCGTTCAACTTGTACCAAATAAGTGCGTTCATGTCCAAACCGAGGATCGCAAAGGCGATGTTGCAATTGTCCGTGGTTTGTCAGCAGCAGCAAACCCTCACTATCCCAGTCCAAACGCCCCACAGGATAGACATCAGGAACTTGGATATAGTCTTTTAACGTGCTCCGAGTCGGACTATCTTGGGAAAATTGACTGAGGACACCATAAGGTTTGTAGAAGAGAATATAGCGATAGTGGTTAGTCATTGGTGATTGGTCATTGGTTAGTGGTGAGCCAGCACTCTTGGTAGGGTTTCCAACGGACAGTTCCTCCAAGGGGGGAAACCCTCCGAAGTTCTGAAGTTCCCTCCGGGACGCTTCGCGTAGACGCGCTCTGCGCAGCTTCAAGGTAGAGTACCCGGAGGGTTACATAGTTAGTTGTTCTCCCCATCTCCCCTGTTCCCCTGCCCCTGGTGCTCCCCCGCTTCCACTCTCCTTGTCCCCTTGTCCCCACTCTCCCCATTGCTTTCATCTTGCCTGCTAATTGACAGAACTAATAACAGTTTAGGTATTTCAATCAAGACAATTGAGTGAGAAGTTATATTATGGCAATTTCCAAGATGTGCCGTCGGTCTTTCCTGTTGTTGGCAGGTGCTGGTTTGGCTAAAGGATTCGCAATGTTACAGCCAGCTGATGCTAAAACTATACAAGTAAATAAGGGAAAGATAAATGGTATCTCTTTTTATCGAGTGATTATTGACCTCACTGATCCGAAAACCTTTATTACTATTGGTTTAGCTAATAATGCAACTTTTGCTAATACAGCACAACGTAGCAATGGAGACGAGGATTTTAGTCGTATGGTAGCTCGTTCTCATGCTGCGGTTGTTGCAAATGGTACATTTTTTGCGAAAAGCTCCCAGAAAACTGTGATGGGCAACATGGTGGCGGGAGGAAGATTTCTCAAGTATAGTAAGTGGGAAAATTTTGGCACTACTTTGGGCTTACGAGTAGGCAATAAACCGGAAATGGTAACAGCACGGGTTGATGGCAAACCTAAATGGAAAGAACATTGGTTTTCTATCACTTGTGGTCCTCGATTGCTAAGACGGGGAAAAATCTGGGTGAAACCAAAATTGGAAGGTTTCAAAGATCCTCATGTTTTAGGTATTGCTACACGTGCGGCAATTGGGTTTCCGGCTAGTGGCAAAAAATTGATATTAGTACATTTCGAGAAACCAATTACTTTAGAGCAAGAAGCAAGAGCGATGAGAGCAATTGGTTGTTATGAAGCGATGAACTTAGATGGAGGAACATCGAGGGCATTAGCCGCCAATGGTAGAATCATCATCCCTGCTAGACGACGTCTGACGAATGCGATCGTAGTTTATGATGCCAAGCATCCTGCTCCTACAGCTCTGCGAAAGTCATGGGAAAGGTTTCAGAAAGGTCAGCGGCCTGTAGTACCTGGCAGTTAAATTGAACAGCGATCGCGCTTGTGGTAAACCAACATCACCCTCATGAATTGTTAACTCCTTGCCCCCAACCATAACCAAAGTGGTACAATCACTACCATGCTAGGGGTGCCTGCATTTAGAGGCTGAGATTACACCCTTAGAACCTGCATCCGGGTAATACCGGCGAAGGGAAGCTGTTTATCGAGGAAAGCAAATATGCGGACAGAATGGGTCGCCAAGCGGCGCGGGCAGAGCAATGTCAGTCAAATGCATTATGCCCGTCAAGGTGTGATTACCGAAGAAATGGACTACGTCGCCAAGCGGGAAAATCTACCCGTTGAGCTAATAAAAGACGAAGTAGCGCGGGGACGGATGATTATTCCTGCGAATATTAATCACACTAACTTAGAGCCAATGTGCATCGGCATTGCCTCCAAGTGTAAAGTTAATGCTAATATCGGTGCTTCTCCCAATTCTTCTAACATTGAAGAAGAACTGGCAAAACTGAGACTGGCAGTAAAATATGGTGCTGATACCGTAATGGATCTTTCCACGGGTGGTGGTAATTTGGATGAAATTCGTACCGCCATCATCAATGATTCGCCCGTTCCCATAGGCACAGTGCCAGTCTACCAAGCTTTAGAAAACGTTCATGGCAGGATAGAAAATCTCACTCCTGATGATTTTCTCCATGTGATTGAGAAGCATGCCCAGCAGGGTGTAGATTACATGACTATCCACGCTGGGATTTTGATTGAATATTTACCTTTAGTAAGAAACCGCATCACTGGCATTGTTTCTCGTGGTGGTGGCATTTTAGCAAGGTGGATGCTTCATCATCACAAGCAAAACCCATTGTATACTCACTACCGTGACATCATTGAGATTTTTCAGAAGTATGATGTCTCATTTAGCTTAGGTGACTCACTCCGTCCTGGTTGTACTCACGATGCCTCCGACGAAGCACAGTTAGCCGAACTCAAAACCCTTGGAAAATTGACTCGCAAAGCTTGGGAACATAATGTACAAGTAATGGTCGAAGGCCCCGGACACGTACCGATGGATCAAATTGAGTTCAATGTCAAGAAGCAAATGGAAGAGTGTTCAGAAGCACCCTTCTATGTACTGGGGCCATTGGTCACAGACATTGCTCCTGGCTACGACCACATTACCTCGGCAATTGGCGCAGCAATGGCTGGATGGTACGGTACTGCAATGCTGTGCTACGTAACACCCAAAGAACACTTGGGTTTACCTAATCCTGAAGATGTGCGCAATGGCTTAATTGCCTATAAAATTGCAGCTCATGCAGCTGATATTGCCAGACATCGCCCAGGGGCAAGAGACAGAGATGATGAACTTTCCCATGCTCGGTACAACTTTGACTGGAATCGTCAGTTTGAATTAGCACTCGATCCTGAAAGAGCTAAGGAATACCACGACGAAACTCTGCCAGCAGACATCTACAAAACTGCTGAATTTTGCTCGATGTGCGGCCCCAAATTCTGCCCTATGCAAACCAAAGTTGATGCTGATGCGCTGACAGAATTAGAAAAGTTCTTGGCGAAAGAAACTGTTACCCAAAGTTAACCTTTTAAATAACGTAGAGGGAGATGGAGAATATAGAGAATTTCTCTGTTAACCTCTGCGTTTTTAAGGGTGAAATTGAGCATGACAAATATTTTAATAATCGGTGCAGGTATTGCTGGTTTAGCAGTTGCTCGCGAACTCCAATCTCATGGCTTTTCAGTGACTGTTCTAGAAGCAAAAAATCGTATAGGCGGCAGAATTTATACTAATAAAAATTTTGGTTTTCCAGTAGATTTGGGAGCTTCTTGGATTCATGGAATTAATCAAAATCCTATCACTCAACTAGCACAAGACTTTAAAGTTCGCATCCAGTATACTGACTTTGAAAATATTCCATTCTACAGTAGCAATGGTGAACTTATAGAAGTAAAAGAGTTAGAAAATGCTCGTTTATTGTACAAACAAATTTTGAGACAAGCTAAAGCTTTAGGGAAGAATTTAAAACAAGATGTTTCAGTTGGGGAAGCAATACAACGCATATTACTAGAAAAAGAATTTTCTCCTCTACAAAAAACTCTGATGAAATGTTTTTTTACTGGGCGAGAAGTACAAGAGGGAACAGATTTAGATAGTTACTCGCTGTGGGAATGGGATGAATACGAGATATTTGCAGGTGGTAATTATCTAATCCCTAACGGATATGAGGAAATTATCCAAGGATTGGCAAAAGGTGTTGATATTTGCCTACAACAAAAAGTTATTGAGATTAAATATGACGATAAAAGCGTCTCAGTAAAAACTGATTCTGAAATTTTTGCAGGCAATGCGGTTGTGATTACTTTACCTTTAGGAGTATTAAAATCTGCTAGTGTCACTTTTTCTCCTCCCTTGCCTGAAAGCAAACTTAAGGCTATCAATCGCCTGGATATGGGAGTTTTGAATAAGGTAGTTTTGAAGTTCCCGAAAGTTTTTTGGTCACAAAATCATGACGTGATCAGCTACGCTAGTCAGGTGGAAAATGATTTCTCGGATTTTTTGAATTTAAAGCGGTATATTGAAGTTCCTGTACTAGTGGCTTTAACTGGCGGAAGATTTGCCCGCAGTCTGGAGATTTTATCTGAGGAAGAAGTTGGAGAGCGGGTAATAAAAGTACTACGGCGAATGTACGGCAATACTATACCAGATCCGGAAGTAGTAATCAGAACAAAATGGGCCGCCGATCCTTTTGCTTGTGGTTCCTATTTAACAATGCCTGTAGGTGCTAAAGCAAGCGATCGCACTACCTTAGCTGCACCTGTAGAAAATCGCCTCTTTTTCGCCGGAGAAGCAACTTCACAGCAGTATCCATCCACTGTGCATGGTGCTTATCTCTCCGGGCTGAGGGAAGCTAAACGTATCATCGAAGAATTTGCAGTTTAGTTGTGATACTAAGTTGCAATCATAGGTAGTATTTCTCCCCCTGCTCCCTTGCTCCCCTGCCCCCCTGCCTGCCAAAACTAATATGTTTGAACGCAACTTGGTATGAGCAGCCAATGTTTACTTAAAGCTGTTTATATCGCTCTTGTATTTCCGCAATTGTAAACACTGCTTGAAATTCTAACCCTACTGACTGGTAAAACTCTGCTCCACCTTGTTGGCGGTCTACCAAGGATATTACTTGATTGACAGTATATCCTGCTACTGTTAATCGTTCAACTGCTTTCATCGCAGATTGTCCGGTAGTAACAACATCTTCCAAAACCACTACTTTTGCGCCTTCTGGCAAATTGGGGCCTTCTATATATGCCTTGGTTCCATGTCCTTTAGCTTCTTTGCGAATAATCAGCGCTGGAATGGGGCGGTGTTCGTAAGCAGAAACTACACTCACGGCACTGACAATTGGATCTGCTCCTAATGTCAATCCCGCTACTGCTTGAGTATCAGGTGGTAAGAGAGACAAGAGAATACGACCAATTGCCAAAGCACCTTGGGGATGAAGAGTTACCTGCTTGCCATTGATGTAATAGGAACTCGGCTGTCCGGAAGAAAGAACAAAATCGCCCTCTTGATATGCCAGTTGGCAAAATAAATCTAATAATTTATGACGCAGGGTTTTTAAATCGGTAGTATCTGCCCAAAAATCAGATTGGGTAAGGATTTCGGCTGAAGAAGTCATTACAAAAGCTTAAAAATTGTGTTAAACCAAAGGTTGAACTACTAAGTAGGAGGGTGTAACAAATAATCACTATGCTAATTACAAGCAGTAAGTAGTTAGTTATCGCTGTAGGCGCTTAAGTGTACTCTACGTGAAGTATCTCATTAATAGTAGGACATAAAGCTCCACTAGGAAATCATATTTGTTTGCACAAACCCTACCAAGAGTTCTGAGCATAAGCATAAGTTAAAATTCGTACCAACAAATAGGAGTAAGAAACATGGCTTTAACATTTAAAGCTTTGGGTGGTTTATTGGTTATGTTTACTAGTGCGATCGCTGCTCCGTCTGTATTCGCGCAGGAGGCACAAGAACTCAATTATGAGTATGAAATACCCACAGAAGTAATTGAGCGAGCCTTTTTTGAAAATTCTCCCAATTTCTACAACGGTAACAACATGAAAAGCGAGATAGACTTGATCCTCGGTCCTGGTTCGTTGTTTCGAAACTCCTTCCCAGAAAATAAAATTGCACGAGATGCTGAATTAATCAACATTGTCTATCAAGACATCCTCTACCAACAGGTTAGTAGCGATCCTTATCTTCGTACACCAGATTTACCGAATCCCTATAACACTTCGTTGTTAATGTCTCCTCGTTTAAATGCCAATCAACTGAAACTAGGAACTGAGTATCGCTTTGAGGAGATGCAATCTCGTCTCAAATCCGACTATGAGAGGTCAGGAAAAAACAGTCAATAGTTTTGTGTTGAATACAGATTACTGCTCTGGTTTGAAAAACAAGCTGGTTAAGAGGTTGATTAATCAAAGAGTTTTCGCCAATTATGGTGAAATCCTTATGATAATTCAACCTTTCCATAAATTTCGGACTATATTTATTAGATATAAACCTAAATTTCAAATACTTTGGAACCTTTTTACAGTTCATTAAAAAACAAATCCAGGGTGCAGGAGTTGAACCTGCCTAGGGCGAATTATGAGTTCGCTGCCTCAACCGCTCGGCCAACCCTGGTTACAACTTGTTGATTTTAGCATAATTTTACTACTTGTGTACCTCGAAAGTAGCTAATCAAATTTTTAGAGTAGATAATTTAGGTAGTGCGATAGCACAGTCTAATACTTAAACTAAGTTCCTTTAAGAATTTAGGTAAACTAATTCAGTACTTTGAAATTAACTAGCATTCTTCTGCCATGGCTTGTCAGCAATGAGAATAAATTCTACTGTTCTTCTTACTTTGACTTTGTTAACTTTGATGTTGGGATCTGGCTCTGTGAGTGCATTTTTAGGATTTGATATCGGAAGTAAAGCACTTAAAGGTGTGACAACTCCAGATTCACGTCCTACTACCAAATTCAACAATGCCAAGACAGGCAGTTCTCAACATGGAGGAACGTTCTTAAAAGAAGAAGAAATCTTAAAAATTGTTAAAGCACGCATCGAAGGCAAGACTCGTACCAAGTCAGAAAAAATAGAAGAAGAAGAAGAAGAGGATACAACTACTAATAAGCAAAAGCAAAAGCCGCAGGAAGAGATTCAAGAAAAACCCCAGGCAGGATTTCCGGTTACGACTGAAAGTGGAGGTGTAAATTTTTCTGTACAATCTGCACGTTATTCTGGTGGTGCTTTGCAGTTGCAAGTGAATTTGCAGAACAAAGGAAAAGATTCTGTCCGTTTCCTCTATAGCTTTTTGGATATTACAGATAATAAAGGACGAACCTTAAGTGGTAGTACAGATGGCTTACCATCAGAATTACCCGCCAATGGGCCGACATTTTCTGGTACTGTGAGCATTCCCACTGCTTTACTTGATGATGTTAAAAGCATCTCACTGTCAATCACTGATTATCCAGCTCAAAAACTGAAGCTAGAAGTATCAGATATTCCTGTAGGTAAATAGGGACTAGGGACTGGGGACTAGGAAGAACTTTTCCTGATACCCAATCACCAATCCCCAATCCCCGATCCCCAAAAGGAGGCGTTTAAACTAGCTTTGGCAGTGAGAGGTTTTCTGAGTTTGAGTTGGACTGATGTGGGGCTGCGATTTTTATTAGTGCTGCTCCTGATTGCCATAAATGCCTTTTTTGTCACGGCTGAGTTTTCAATGGTGACAGTGCGGCGATCGCGCATTCATCAGTTAGTTGAGGCTGGTGATATTCAAGCGCTCACCGTTGAGGGTTTGCAACGCAGTATTGATCGATTGCTATCTACAACCCAGTTAGGCATTACCCTCTCTAGTTTGGCACTGGGGTGGATTGGAGAAAGTACAATTGTTGTCCTAGTAAAATTGTGGCTGCAATCTTGGCCTTTACCAAGAGGCATCAGTGCCTTTATGGCTCATTCGCTATCTATTCCAATCACCTTTTTTTTGATTGCCTATCTCCAGATTGTGTTGGGGGAGTTATGTCCTAAATCTGTGGCTATGTTGTACTCAGAACAATTGGCAAGATTTTTAGGCCCTTCCGTTAGAGCGATCGTACGCTTTTTCAGCCCCTTTATTTGGATTCTCAATCAATCAACACGCTGTCTGTTGCGATTGTTTGGCATAGAATATACAGGTCAAAGTTGGAGACCACCTGTTACTCCAGAAGAATTGCAACTAATCATTTCCACAGAACGTGAATCTACTGGTTTGCAAGCTGGAGAACGAGAACTGTTAAAAAACGTGTTTGAGTTTGGGGAAGTAACAGCACAAGCGATCATGATCCCCCGCACAAATGTAGTAACGCTGCCTCAAAATGCTACTTTGCAGAATTTTTTCGAGCAGATGGCAGATACTGGTTATTCTGGCTTTCCTATTATTGGTGAATCTCTAGACGAGATTAGTGGCATTGTTTACTTTAAAGACTTAGCTAAACCCTTAACAACAGGCCAGCTCATTTTAGACACACAAATCCAGCCTTGGATGCGTGCCGCACGATTTGTGCCGGAACAAACACCGTTAAATGAATTATTACCGATGATGCAGCAAGAGAAGCTAGGCATGGTAATAGTGGTGGATGAATTTGGTGGAACTGTAGGATTGGTAACTATTCAAGATGTGATTGCCCAAATTATTGGAGAGACTAGTGCAGTAGAAAGTAGTGATGAGTTGTTGGTTGAGCTTGTAGATCGGTGGACATTTGTGGTGCAAGCACAAATCAACTTAGAAGAGATGAACGAGGTATTACATCTTGATTTACCTGTAGGCAAGGAGTACCAAACACTTGGTGGTTTCTTGCTTTACCAATTACAGAAAGTGCCAGAACTTGGTGAAACCTTCCGTTATCAAAATTTAGAATTTACTGTCATATCAGTTGAAGGACCTCGTTTACACCAAATTCAAGTGCGGCGCTTAGAAGAGGGGATAGGGAATAGGGAACAGTAAAAACTTTCACCTGTAACCTTTCTCCTACTGTGCATAAGCCAATGGATCTTTTAACCCTAGTTCGGCAAAAGCACTAAGACGCAAGCGACAAGCATCGCAAACACCGCATGCTACTTCTTTGCCTGCGTAGCAAGACCAAGTTAGCTGCCAGGGAACTCCCAGTCGATTGCCAAGTTGGATAATTTCTGTTTTTTTGAGGTGGAGTAGGGGTGTGACAATATCTATAGGTTTGCCCTCACGCCCTTGTTTGGTTCCTAAGCGAAATACTTCCTGCATTGCTTGGATATAATCGGGGCGACAATCAGGATATCCAGAGTAATCTAGGGCATTAACGCCGATGTAGATACGTTCGGCACCAATAGTTTCGGCGTAAGCGAGAGCAAAACTTAAGAATATGGTATTTCGGGCTGGGACATAGGTAACAGGAATATTTTGCGACATTTCTGTTAGAGAGCGCCCTTCGGGTAAATCAATTGTGTTGTCCGTCAGCGCCGAGCCTCCCCACTGCCGTAAGTCAAAAGCTACTACTTGATGTTGCAAGACACCTGCTGTTTGTGCGATCGCACTTGCCGATTGTAACTCTCGTCGATGTCGTTGCTGATAGTCAAAGGAAATGGTATAACACTCACAACCATCAGCTAGCGCTTGGTAGAGAACTGTGGAAGAGTCTAATCCTCCAGACAGTAGAATTACAGCTTTCATCTGTCAATAATTATTTTATTTGATTTTCAATTTTTAATTCTTGAGTTTACTGGAGGTGACTCCTAGTCCAAAATTATGAAGAATACTCTCTCAGTATTTGGTAATTTAACAGACAAAAATGAATTGGCTTTCACTAGTATGCAGTTAAATGATTATACTGTTAAATCAACTTTATCAGTACGTGAAAATAAGGTTAACACGCTTTACACTTACCTTTTTGCAGTAAGCAATCAGACAACAACTTTGCTGCGTAGCGTTGCGTAAAACACATTACACTCTACTAAATATACAAAACAGAGGCTAGTGGTGGGAACTCATAACAAACTTTGAAATTCTTCATAAATAGAACCTCTATGTTACCATCTGGATGGTTTTAGACGACTCGTCACTGGCAATTTGAGTATCAAAGCCAACGACCAGCGTCTCTAAATTTGGTGGTTGAGGAGAGAATGAGAGTGCAAGATAGCAGCATGTCAGCAGGAGAACAGAACGGACACGGACAGCGCACCCAACCCCGCCCAATTCGCATAGGCGTCATCGGGGTGGGTAACATGGGACAGCATCATGCCCGTGTCCTGAGTTCGATGAAAGACGTTGAACTGGTTGGTGTAGCAGATATTAATGTTGAGCGAGGATTAGAAACCGCCAGCAGATACAAGGTGCGTTTTTTTGAGGATTACTGTGACCTGCTGCCCCATGTGGAAGCAGTTTGCATTGCCGTTCCCACGCGCCTGCATTATGCCGTCGGCATTACCTGTCTTTTGGCAGGAATTCATGTTTTGATTGAAAAGCCGATTGCTGCAAGTATTTCTGAAGCAGAATCGCTTGTAAATGCTGCGGCTGAGTCTGGGTGTATTTTGCAAGTAGGTCACATTGAGCGTTTTAGTCCAGCATTTCAAGAATTAAGCAAAGTCTTGAAGACTGAAGAAGTACTGGCTTTAGAGGCGCACCGAATGAGTCCTTATTCAAATCGCGCTAATGATGTCTCGGTTGTCTTGGATTTAATGATCCATGATATTGACTTACTTTTGGAATTGGCTGCCTCTCCAGTAGTCAAGTTGACAGCTAGTGGCAACCGCACTTTGGACTCTGGTTACTTAGATTACGTGTCTGCAACTTTGGGATTTGCTAATGGTATTGTCGCTACTCTGACTGCCAGCAAAGTTACTCACCGCAAGATCCGTAGCATTGTCGCTCATTGCAAAAATTCATACACTGAGGCAGATTTTCTCAAAAACGAAATTTTGATTCACCGACACACTACTGGTAATTCAATAACGGACTATCGACAAATACTTTATAAACAGGATGGCTTGATTGAAAAAGTTTACACTAGCAACACAGACAAATTAGGTGCAGAATTAGAACACTTTGTCAATTGCGTACGGGGTGGCAATCAACCCTCAGTTGGTGGCGAACAGGCACTCAAAGCTTTAAGGTTGGCTAGTTTAGTTGAACAGATGGCTTTGGAGGAAAAAGTTTGGAATCCATTAGATTGGGAATCTGAACCGAGAGTGCAATCTCTAACGCCCACTGTTTAAAAAGAGTGGGAAATTCAAAAACTGGGAGAGTGGGAAAGTAAGCAATTACCTTTTCCCTTCTCCCTTTTTCTGTAGAGGTGATGGTTAGTCATTGGTCATTAGTTGTTCTCCCCATCTTCCCTTGTCTTTTCCTCTCCTACTTCCTAAGGGCGATCGCTCTAAATTTAGTAACTAAACTTTGATAGCAAACTATAGGAATCTACTTAAATGACTGATTGGATTAAAACGACTATAGAATCTTTAGGCTATGTGGGTATTGCTCTGTTGATGTTTCTAGAGAACCTGTTTCCCCCTATACCTTCAGAGTTAATTATGCCTCTGGCAGGATATACAGCTAATTTACCAGGGGCAAAGCTTAATATTTTCGGTGTGTTTTTCGCAGGATTGATAGGTTCGGTACTAGGTGCGTTGATTTGGTACTATCCTGGCAAGTTTCTCAGCGAAAGACGCTTGCAAGCATTGGCTGATAAATACGGTAGTTGGTTAGGAATATCTAACAAAGAAATCGTCCAAGCAAAGCACTGGTTTAATAAGCAAGGTAAAAAAGCTGTGTTGATTGGTCGGCTTGTGCCTGGAATCCGTACTGTGATTTCTATTCCCGCAGGTATTAGCGAAATGCACCTGCCATCTTTCTTATTTTATACAACTGTGGGTAGCGGATGCTGGGTAGGTTTGCTAACATACACAGGATACGTGTTAGGTAGTCAATATGAACTTGTGGACAAGTATCTCGCTCCTGTATCCAAATTTGTCCTTGGAGGTCTGATCCTAGCAATTGCGTTCTGGATACTAAAACGCAAGCGCAAAAGTAGGAGAAGATAAAAAACTTGTCCCCTATAAAATTACAAAAACATTTTTTTAGTGTAAAAAAGTATCGTGAAGAAGGGTACACCTTCACTATTTCCTTATCAACTCACGTTACCTTCAATACAGCAATTTAATGTATAAATTGCACTAACCAAATCAGTAATAATTGGTAAGTCTACTGCCACAGTTGACGCCACCAAGAATTTCTGATACACGATTTTTGTAAGATGAGCGTGGTAACTTGTTAAAGCTAAGTAAGTACTAGGAGCTTTCATGACAGATCAACCAACTGCCGCCACCCCAATGAATGCCGCCGCTATACCTATGAATAGAGTTTCGGCATCTACTCCCATTAATGCTAATCCTATAGTGCCTAATAACTCAGCTACTGGTAAAAAAATTCTGAGTGTTGATTTGGGTAGAACTTCCACAAAAGCCTGTATTACCCGCGAGCCTGGCAATGTCATATTCATTTCTGCCAACGTCAAGGAAATGTCAATGGAACAGGTACGGGGAGGTGTATTTGAAGCCCGTGCCACCGATCCCTTGATGGATTTATGGTTGGAGTATCAAGGCAGTGGATATGCTGTAGGTCAACTGGCAGCAGATTTTGGTGCCAATTTAGGAGTAGGTCAATCTAAGGTTGAAGACGCATTGGTAAAAGTCTTGGCTTGTGCAGGTTACTTCAAGCTCAAAGACGACATCTGTGTTGTGGTGGGTTTGCCTTACCTTTCTCAAGAGCAGTTTGAAAAGGAAAAAGCCCAGTTAATTAGTCAATTGGAAGGCCCCCATGTCATGAACTTTCGCAGCGAATCAGTGTCGCTGAACGTTAATAAGGTATGGGTAATGCCAGAAGGTTATGGCAGTCTGCTGTGGTGTGAAGGCAAACCCCAAAAAGGTGCAATGCCTGATTTTACTAAAGTTTCGGCAGCAATTGTCGATATTGGGCATCAGACTATTGATTGTTTGATGGTGGACAATTTCCGCTTTGCTAGAGGTGCTTCTAAGAGCGAAGACTTTGGTATGAGCAAGTTTTATGAACTAGTAGCTGCTGAAGTTGAAGGAGCCGATAGCCAGTCTTTGGCGTTAATTGCTGCTGTTAATCGACCCAAAGGCGATCGCTTTTACCGTCCTCGCGGTGCCAGCAAGCCTGCTAACTTAGATGATGTTCTCCCCAATCTCACCGAAATGTTTTCGCGGGAAATTTGCAGCCGTGTGCTAGCATGGCTACCAGAGCGCGTCACCGATGTGATTCTCACCGGTGGTGGTGGAGAATATTTCTGGGAAGACGTTCAACGTCTGCTGAAGGAAGCAAAAATTAATGCCCACTTAGCTTCTCCTTCTCGGCAAGCTAATGCTCTAGGACAATATATATACGCAGAAGCACAGCTTGCTAACCGCTCTTCTAAAGCTTAACTCGAATGTTCCAATGGTCAAAAAAGGTAGTTAAATCGGTTACGTTCAACCCAGGGGTGGCTGACGAAAGTTTGTTAACGCTCGTCGAAAGCCATTTGGAGAAAGAACCTGAAAAAACTTTCAGCGACCTCTGTAAAGAGGCCCTGTGGCAGTCTTTATGCGTACCGGAATCTGTACGACCAAGCCCGCAGTCACCTCCGCCATCGACAAAATTACCAGCAGCAGGGGGATTGGAACCGCAAATTGCCGACTTGCAAAGTCAATTGACTGACCTGGAGGAACGTTTTTTTGCTAAAACATCTCATCGATTGGAGATGATGGAACGGTACCTGATGCAACTCAGTCAACAAGTTGCACAGTTAGGCATGATGGTCAATAAGTTGCAAGTCATCCAGACATCGACTCAATCACCACCAGTAGTAGAAGTATTAAATAATACTCATACTAATACTACTACTACTTCTGCTGTTACACCTCCCCAAGAGGTAGACCCTTTGATTAGTCGCCTAAGTCAGTATCTGGATGATTTCTAGGAAAAAACTTAAGTGTGAGAATATTTTTCTACTGTGTATCTCCTTAGTAGTATTTCCTATTAAGGAGGTTTAATATATTTCAACGTATATTAGAAACCACAGTAATACCATTTCACGTTAATTGCGATACACATGAATTTTGCCCAGACGCAATATATCGCGTCTGGTACAAGGTCTGTATTTGTATCAGATTTTTAGTATTCTTTTACTGCAATCAACACTTGTTTGTAGCTTGCACTATTTTTGATACCTGGCTTATTTCTTACTGAGTCCCCTGTGTCAATGATAAAATCCTCCTTAACAGAAGTTGGGATACCTCGATGCCAGTTGCTGCTAACTCGATCAAGTTTGGTACAGACGGCTGGCGCGGCGTTATTGGCGATGAGTTCACTTTTGAACGTCTAGCCTTAGTCGCGCCAATCGCAGCAAAAGTCTTATTTGAAACCTACGGAGACAAAGTAGGCAATCGAACTATTGTAGTTGGTTACGATCGCCGATTTATGGCAGAAGACTTTGCTTGGAAAGTTGCTAATGTCGTCTCTGCTGCCGGATTTGATGTGCTATTCAGCGAGACTTATGCACCAACCCCGGCTTTTAGTTGGGCGGCAAAACAACGTCATACCCTGGGTGCCTTGGTCATAACTGCCAGTCATAACCCCGCACAGTATTTAGGCTTAAAAGTTAAAAGTGCATTTGGTGGTTCTGCACCACCAGAAGTTACCAAAAAGATAGAAGCGCTCTTATCAGAAGAACTACCTCCCGCATCCATACCAGGTAAGATAGGAAAATTTAATCCTTGGGAAAGTTATTGTCAAGAGCTAGAAGGAAAAGTTAACATTACTAGCATTCGCGATGCTATTGACTCTGGCAAGCTGACGCTATTTGCTGATGTGATGCATGGCGCTGCTGCTGGTGGACTAGCAATGTTACTTGGCGATCAAGTAAGGGAAATCAATAGCGATCGCGATCCTACCTTTGAGGGTGGTGCGCCCGAACCCTTGCCGAAATATCTTTCTCGCCTCTTTCAAATCATGCGAACTCATAGAGAAGAGCATCCGACAAAGTTAACGGTGGGATTGGTATTTGATGGTGACTGCGATCGCATAGCTGCTGTAGATGGTGCAGGTAATTTCCTGAGTTCCCAAATTTTAATTCCAATTTTAATCGACCATTTGACTCTACGACGTGGCTTTAGCGGCGAAATTGTTAAAACCGTCAGTGGTTGTGATCTGATTCCTCGTGTAGCACAATTACATAAATTATCAGTATTTGAGACAGCAGTAGGTTACAAATACATCGCTGACAGAATGCTCGCAACAAAGGTATTGCTAGGCGGCGAAGAGTCGGGAGGAATTGGTTACGGCAGCCACATTCCAGAACGAGATGCACTTCTGTCGGCATTGTATGTACTAGAAGCGATCGTCGAATCAGGATTGGATTTAAGTGATTATCACTGTCGCTTGCAACAACAGACAGGTTTCACATCCGCATACGATCGCATTGATTTACCTCTAGCCAGCATGGAAGTGCGAGATCGTCTTTTGGAACAATTGCAAAAGCAACCCTTAAAAGAAGTTGCTGGCAAAGCAGTGATTGATTGTCAAACAATAGATGGTTACAAATTTCGTCTCGTAGATAATAGCTGGTTAATGGTTCGTTTTAGCGGTACAGAACCACTTTTACGTCTTTACTGCGAAGCGCCTACACTCGAACAGGTGCATCAAACTTTGGCTTGGGCTAAACAGTGGGCAGAATCATAAGAGGGCAGAGAGCAGCGCGTTGTAGCGACTGCCCAGAGGCAGTAGGCAGTAGACGCGGTAGATACGGAGCAGTTACTTACCCGACGGGAAGCTGGGCAAAGCCCGTCTACAGAAGTCGCTTGCTAACGCAACGCCTGACAGCGAACGCGCAAGAGCGTAGGTACGGCGTATCCGTTGGTAGGAAAGAAGACAAGGAGAGGGGGAGAAAAGGGGACACGGGGACAGGGGGAGGACACTTCCGTGCGGAGGTTCCCCGGAGGCGGAGCGTCTCCGGCTCCGCTCCGTTGAGGAAAGTGTCCGTCGACAAGGGGAGAATGACAAATAATGAAATAATGACCAATGACCAATGACTAAATTACTTGTAGTTGCTACAGGAAATCCAGGTAAGCTACGGGAAATGCAAGCTTATTTGGCTAATTCTGGATGGGAATTAACGTTGAAACCTGAAGAATTGGAAATTGAAGAAACAGGGGAAACCTTTGCTGCCAATGCGTGTCTGAAAGCATCTCAAGTTGCAAAAGCAACAGGCAATTGGGCGATCGCCGATGATTCTGGTTTAGAGGTAGATGCCTTAAACGGTGTACCAGGAGTTTATTCTGCACGTTACGGCAACACTGATGCCGAGCGTATTAATAGATTGTTGAGGGAATTGGGCGACGAATCGAATCGGCAAGCCCAATTTGTTTGTGCAATGGCGATCGCTCGTCCTGATGGAACGATCATTCTAGAATCAGAAGGTATTTGTCGTGGCGAAATTCTTTATGCACCCCGTGGCAATGGTGGTTTTGGCTACGATCCCATTTTTTACGTGCCAGAGAAGCAAATGAGCTTTGCTGAGATGACACCAGAGTTAAAGCGCACAATTAGCCATCGAGGTAAGGCTTTTGCAACTCTACTTCAAAAGTTGCCAAGTATAGAAAGTACTGATAATGAGAAGGCAGAAGGGAGGAGGCAGTAGGCAGTAGGTAAAAGACTATTTCTGTCTGCTGTTTAGAACTTGACATTTTACATTTAATTATGTCTACCTACTTAGCCAGTTGTTAGTTGTTAGTTGTTAATTGTTAGTTATTTCCCACTAACTACTAACTACTAACTACTAACCAATTTTTATTAGCTATTTGCCAACCTTTTAAACTGCTTCTGTATTCTTTTCTCCAGTACGAATCCGCACAACTTGTTCTACTGGCGATATAAAAATTTTACCATCGCCGATTTCTCCAGTGCGGGCAGCAGAGATAATTTTCTCTACAACCATATCCACCTGATTGTCCTCAACAACGATTTCCAGCTTGAGTTTTTGTAAAAACTCAACAGTGTACTCAGAACCTCGATAACGTTCAGTCTGCCCTTTTTGACGTCCAAATCCTCGAACTTCAGAAACAGTCATTCCGACAATACCGGCATTGACTAAAGCTATTTTCACCTCATCAAGCTTAAACGGACGGATGATAGCCTCTACTTTTTTCATTTTTGTCTCCTGTATTTTGAGTAGCTTCTATTTATCTAATCAGATTCTTTGTCTAGAGATTTAACGAGTAGCGCAACCCATATTTATTAAAAAGTATGATTAGTTACAAATTCTTTAAGTATATTTCTTACTTATTAAACAGTCTAGTCATCAATAAATAATACTTATATTTATTAATTGAAGTAGCAGCTTGGTAGAATTCGCGAATCTATTATTTTTGAAACAAATAACATTAGTGTTATCACTTAGGCTTAAATCAGGCTAGCAGGATCAGAAAGTCAATTTACATAGTACAGGTGTTGATAAGGAACTAACCAGCTGAACAAAAAGTTGACAGCTAATAACAATCATGCATGACTTTTGGCTGCTGAGGTTAAAGATACTAGCGACTCTGGTGTGCAAAAAAAGGACGTACAACTAAATAACCAGCACCAAAACCCAGAAATATTATTAACGCGATCGCTATCCACAACCACCAGTTATTGATTTCTCCAGGTTCTGGCTGGGTGAGAGGATAAGCTACAACTTCCTGCCCTTCTACAAATATCGGTGCTGACATATAAGCAGGAATTTCCATCTCTGTGTAAGCAACCGACGGACGCGGGCGGGGTACTTGCTGACGCCGATTCTTAGGATTCAGTTGACGTTTAGGATCGCTCTTAATATCGGGAGCAGAACGGGGAACTTGGTGATAGCTAGTTTGAGTGGGAGAATCAAGCAAATTTTGTAAATGTAAAACCGACTGAACGGTTTTGGCGATTTCTTCGCGAAGCAGTTGATTTTCTTGTACTAATTGGTGGTTTCTAGCACTCAGTGCATCTAGCTTTGTCTGTGCGGCTTGCAACTCTGCTGCCAATTCTCGATATACAGACAATGGTACAGAGGGTGAGTAGGCTTGGCTAGTTGTACTCTTGTTATGGGTATAAACAGAACTGTTTACTGTTCGCATTTGTAGTTCACGAGTAAAAATGAAACAAAAAAGCTAGAGATATGCCCAAGAATAATAGAAAAATACTCTAAGGGCAAAGGTTTTTTTATTTACACTTTCTAATTCAGGGTATAAAAGCAAATATACCCACTAAAACCCTTATTTTTACCTAGTTCCTAGTTTTTAATGTCCAATCCAATCATAATAACGGATAAAAATGCCCTACCGGGCCTTGTCCTTTGCCAATATCCAAGGCGTAAGAGAGCGTATTAGTGATATACTCCTTGGCTTGTCGCACTGCTGTTAATAAGTCATTACCCCGTGCCAGATTTGCAGCGATCGCTGCTGACAATGTACAACCAGTACCATGAGTATTTTTCGTATCTACTTGTTTTGTTGTCAAAGTTTCCATTTTTTGCCCATCAAACCAGATATCTACTCCCCGCCCGTTACCTGGCATTCCGCCACCCTTGACTAACACAACTTTCACTTTTAGATTGCGATGAATAATATGGGCAGCAGCACGCATATCATCTAAGGTATTGATTTGTAAACCGCTTAAAATTTGAGCTTCGTAACGATTTGGCGTCACAATCGTTGCTAGCGGTATCAGCCCATCGCGAAGAGTTTTCACAGCGTCATCATCAATCAATTGGGCTCCTGTACGCGACACCATCACCGGATCTACTACTAAATTTTTGATTTGTAACGCTTCCACCTGCTGGGCAACTGCGGCAATAATTTCCTTGTTGAGTAACATTCCCGTCTTTGCCGCTTGGACGCCGATATCCTCAATTACTGCTTGAATTTGGGCTATAACCGCTTCAGGTGGCATAGCATCAACTCGCATCACACCCAGAGTATTTTGCGCTGTAACGCAGGTGATAGCACTAGTACCGTGGACACAATGAAAAGCAAAGGTACGCAGATCCGCTTGAATTCCTGCACCGCCGCCACTATCTGAACCAGCAATAGTTAAAGCAACGGGTACGGTAGTAATTTCGGGATTCATAGATGTTTTAAGGCAACAGGTGATAGGTTACAGGTTACAGTTTTTCCCTATCCCCTATCCTCTATTTTCTTGGCGATCGCTTCTAGTGGATTCGGTTGTGGATTTTGGGGTTGTGCGTGCGGCAGAACTGTTAAGTAAGGGTTCAACTGGGTTTCATCAACCCAACCAGAGTAATATTTTACGCTTGTGGACTGTGGTGAAATTTCCAGTAATTCCAAATCGCCGCGAATAGCGTTTGCAGTTCTTTTACCACTGGCAGGTTCAAAAGTAACACCAATACCCAGAGGTCCACCACCAAACTCATTAATCGCAACTTCATCAAATCCTCGCACGAAGCGTTCTCCATTCCAATGCCATTCAAAACCAGGCCAATATACTGGTGGTTTTCCTGGTGGTAAAAATCGCCGGAACTGTTCCTGAGTTGCACCTTGATCCAGTTTTACCGTAAAGCCTTTTTCTGTTCTTACTTCATAACGTCCTTTCCGAGTTTGAAAGTCAACAGGACTCCACCAAAGTACTTCGACTGTTTCACTATTATTAGTAGGAGATAAAGTCAAAGTAGGAGTTTGATTTGATAATTCACTGTAAACTGGTAAACCTGCTTGTGGTAATTTAGCCATTGCTGCAAACCGCCAACAAGACCAATTTTCAGGGTGATCAGCAGCTTGCAATTTAATTTGACAAATGCCGTTACCCGTGCCAACCCAAAGTGTATTATTTTCCAACAGAAGTTTGTCAGGAATTGCTCCAACTAAAGGACTATTATTGACATTGCAGGAAGTTAAAGTGCCGAAATTGAGATTTTGGGAATGATGACGGTAAGCAACTAATCCTTTTCCAGGTATATATAAATTACCTTCTCCACTTTTTTTTGTCCCTAGCCAAAATGTGGGATTATTAGCAGCTCCTGTAATTGCTAAATCTGTAATTTGATGCGACAAAAGTTCTAGTGGTTGAATTAATATAATTTTATTTGTTTGTGGCTCATAACTAACAATAGTAGCGATACCATCATTGCCCTCACCTTGCTCAAAAGCAACTGGCCACCAAATGCGATTTTCCCAAATTACAGCAGCAGTAATTCGAGAAAGTCCTATTTTAGTTCCTATATTTGTATTGGTCTTTTGTTGTAATTCTTGAAGGGTGTATAGAGTTTGTCGCTGGGGATTTTTACTATTAGGTGTAATTAATTCAAAAACAACTTTATCTTTGTTTGGGTTTGGAATAGTCGGTGTTGCTGGTTCTCGAACAACTCGATACTGATAATTTTGATTTTGAAATTGAATAGTTTGGAATTGTTGAGAATATACTGGATAATTTTGCTGTTTTAAGTCTTGAGGTAAAGTTCCAGTTTGAACTGTCCAAGAATTATTACCTCGACAAAAAACAAAATCATAATTTGATGTTTGAAAATTTATAGTATCAGCATCCGAGATAATATTACGAATGTGAAAATTAAACCGCTCGTAAAAACTTTCTTGCTCCCCTGGTATAGCTAAAGAAACCAGTGCAGATTGAGGACAATTTTTTACTTCTGTCTTTGCAGCTTGATTGTTTTTTTCAATAACTTGAGTAGTGCAGGCATTAAGTAGTAATAAAAAAACTAGAATTTGGACAATATGCTTCATAGACAAAAGATACTCACCAACCTGCAAAAACTTTACATTCGTGCAAGTTTAGTGAGTATTGCTCCTAAATTAATCTAATTTATTAGACACTACATTTATTCAATGAGTTCCGGCTCTATATTCGGACTTTATATAAAGTAGGGGAGGTAAAAACAGTCAGATGTTCTGCCATTGTATTACCGTTTTGTTACGGCTATGCAAGAATATGAGAGTTTAAGAGAATCAGAACAAGCCGTAACCCACCACCAGATTGCGGTATGTTACGCGCTACTTTAACGTACTCTACAAAATTTACTTTATAAATTATCTTTTTAGCCTTTTAATTGTCTTTGCAGATACTTACCCCATTCTGCTGCTAAAGGAATTTCTGTGAACGGAATTCGCACTGATTCAGTAGGTTCTATGAAAGTAAATTCTAACTCAATAGTCCGGCCTTTTTGCGGCAGATTTTCTACGTCAATAATGTTGCCATCTACCATAAGGTGGATATTTTGAACATCATTCAAAGAAAAGGTTTCTAGCTTGATTGGGCCTTTAGGTGTAGGTTTTCCCCAAGTAACTGAGTTATCTTTTTGACCTAAAACCGCATAGATATCATACTTTGCTCGTTCAAATTGCTCTGCCCAAGTACGATAGGCTTCGATTTTTTGATACTCTTTCGAGCCTTGCCAAGCTAACCATAAAAATGCTGCTAATAGGGGCAGCCATAAAAGACCACGTTCCATATTGGAAGTTTAACTCTAGAGAAACATGAAAAAAAGAAGCAAAAGGTAAAAGAAAAAAATCACCTTTTTTAACTTTTACATTCTCATCTTTATATTTTGTGTAACTATTCTGCAAATAAAGAGCTTGTTATAGTCTGTATAAGCTATGTTAGTGAACAACTGGCAAAAAGCGGTGATGACTTGATATGAGAAGGCTTTTATTATTTTGCTTGTTTGTCATCGGATTGAGTGCTGCGATATTTGGTTTCCTGAATTTTCAGGGACTGGCAGCTAAAGGTGAATTCGAGACGATTTTACTAGATTTTCGGGAAGATATTCCTCAGGAGGTGGTGCAGCAAAAACTGGAGGCGATCACTCAACAGTACAATGTCACACCCCGACTCGATAATAAATTCTCAGCTAGAGATAATGTATACATTATCGAAGGCGATAAAAAACGACTTAAGAAACTGCGAAAGTCTGAAATTGCCAAAGCGACAGAATTTATTGAGCCAAATTATATTTACAGAATTCCTGAACTAGGCAAAATTGCACACCTAGCAGAATTTGATTCGCCCGGAGATAATGAAACGACAAGAGCTACTGCTGGCGATCCTAACGATCCTATGTACAGCAAGCAGTGGCACCTGCACAACATCGGTGTTGTCGGTGCGTGGAACCAAACCAAAGGCAGTGGTGTAACTGTTGCGGTAATTGACACTGGTGTGACTCGCGTACGTGATCTAGTAGAAACAAAGTTTGTCAAAGGTTATGACTTTGTAAATGATCGCGAAGAAGCCAAGGACGATAACGGACACGGCACCCACGTTGCTGGAACGATCGCTGAAGCTACCAATAATTACTATGGTGTAGCTGGAATTGCCTACGAAGCTAATTTGATGCCTTTAAAGGTGTTGAATGAATATGGTGGTGGAACTGTTGCCGACATAGCTGAAGCGATTAAGTTTGCTGCTGATAATGGCGCAAATGTAATTAATATGAGTTTGGGCGGTGGTGGTGAAAGCAACCTGATGAAAGAAGCGATTGAATACGCCCACAAAAAAGGTGTAGTCATCGTTGCGGCAGCCGGAAACGAAAGTCAGAATTCTGCTGCCTATCCAGCCCGTTATCCCCGTGTTATAGGCGTTTCAGCATTAGGCCCCGATGGAGAAAAAGCCCCCTATTCTAACTTTGGTGCAGGGGTAGATATCTCGGCTCCTGGTGGTAGCGAAGCAGGCAAAGTTTTGCAACAAACTATCGATCCCGAAACTGGCGAGGCGGTATTTTTGGGCTTGCAAGGTACAAGTATGGCTTCTCCTCACGTTGCTGGTGTGGCTGCACTAGTTGAAGCAACTGGTGTCAATGAACCAGATGATGTTTTAAAAGTACTAAAAGAGTCGGCAAGAAGCATCCAGGACGATAGTCTAAACTACTATGGCGCTGGACAACTGAATGCCGAAGCCGCCGTTACACGTGCCTCCCAAGGACAAATTAGTTTCCAAGACTTTTTCCGTTGGCTGCGGGATAATGGCTATCTCAACCCCCGTTTTTGGATCGATGGTGGTGCTGTAGCGCTGTTGCCCAAGATTGCCATGGTATTGGGTTCCTATCTGCTAGCTTGGTTTTTACGAGTTTACTTTCCCTTTGCCTGGAGTTGGACTTTATCGAGTGGTTTAATTGCTGGCAGTTCGGGATTATTCTTCCTAAAGCCAATCTACATTTTTGATTTGCCGCAGTGGCCTTTCCGATTATTGGGCAGTTCTATACCCGAACTTGGCAATACACTTCAGGGAACTAATGCTTTTAACCCTCTGTTTGCTAGCGTTCTCATTCCTTTTGTCTTAGTGGCACTACTGCTCGGACATTCCCAATGGAAATGGTTTGCGATCGGTACATCTTTAGGTGTAGCAGCGTGTTTAGGAGTGAGTGCTGTTTTCGATCCTGCTGTTTGGGGACTTGGAAGCGGCATGGTGGCTCGGATATTCTTGATCGTCAACGCTCTACTCTGTTTAGGACTAGCTCGTTTAGCCGTCAAAAATGAGGAACAACCCGCTTAAAAGATGGGAAGACAAGCAGACACGAAGACGCAGAGAATTTCTCTGTGTCCTCGTGTCCTATTTTTTTCTGGACTTAGGAGTTTCTACAACTATGAGTATCACAGTTCAAGGAACGATAGAACGCCGTGATATTGGCACTGGTGCTTGGGCGCTAGTCACTGACGAAGGCGTTACTTACGAAATCCTCAGAGGTGCTGACAAAAAATTACTTCACCCAGGACAAAAGGCAAAAGTCACGGGTAAAGTGCGCGAAGATGTGATGACAATGGCTATGATTGGCCCTGCCCTAGAAGTTAAATCCTTTGAGTTACTCAGTTCTGACTAACGCCTGTGGAGTCAACAACCGCTTGCAATCGATTTCTAAATTCGCCTTTGGGATGTCCGCCTTTAACTTCACCCACAATCTGGAATTCTCCTTCTGGAGAATCACAAATAATGTAGGTGGGCCATCCCATTTCTGATTTATCTGGATATTGGGCTAACAGTATTTGGCGATATTTACGATACATCGCCGTATCTTGCATTTTGACGTCAATAAATTGCAACCCCAGTTCTTCGGCCACCTTTTGGTCATAAAAAGACATTTTGTGGCACAGACCGCAGTCTTCACTGGAAAATTTAATCACAGTTAACGGCATGGACTAGCAACTGTTTGACTATTTGTATAGGTATCGAATACTAGCATATCAAAAGTGACATCCTCCACACCAAATCATCTTTCAAATACAGCACACTACTCGTAAGAAAACAAGTAAAACAGGCTTTATATCTGGTTGAGAGATGAAGTTTTCTACTTCGTTGGTTTGATGTAACTGTATCTATATAAAGAGATGCAAATAACTAAAATGATAAACTAAATCAGTTTACAATTAATTAGAGTAAATCAAAGAATCCCCCAGTAACCGACAGTAAACTAGGGGAGTTAGTTATCAGGGTGCATCTACCAAATTATATGTTCTGAGAAGAACCAGTAGTTTCCGGATAAATTTATGCAACTTTTGGACAAATTATAAATGAAATTTTTTTGACAAGAAAAAATCCCCCAGGAGTTGACATTAGCCAACAGCTATCTAGGGGAATTTAGTTATCAGGGTGCATCTACCAAGTTCTATGTTATAAGAATACCCAGTAGTTTCCGGATAAATTTGTGCAAATTTTGTATAAATTATAAATGAACGTCGGTTTGGGTATAGAAAAAATCCCCCAGAAGCCGTATGGCTAGCCAGGGGAATTAGTTATCAGGGTGTATCTACTATTCTTTATGTTCTATCAAGAACCAGTATACTCCGGATAAATTTATTAAAATCAGAGTACATAGCCTAAGAAAGAATAGAGGATTTCTAGTGTAAGTAGTTGGTTGGGAGCATGATTGAACTAATTTAATTGATCACTATCCATAAAGTTAGAAAACAAATGAGCCTGTTTAGGAGGCGATCGCGATTGTCATATAAAGTAAATCCCTAGTGGTTGCCAGCCAGCTAGGGAATTGAGTAATCAAGGTACATCTATTTAATAAGTATGTTCTGAGTGTAACTATCAATCTCAGGATAAATTTACGTGTGTTGGAGAGAAACTCCCCTAAGTTTATCACTCAAGCAGGGGAGCTAAAGTTCAAGGTGCATCTACCAATCAAAATCTTCTAGACACAGTTGTTGAAATCCGGACTAAAGTTGTAGAAGCCACTTATACCATTTCACTTTTTGAGTGATTCATATTCAACCCCTCCCAACCTCCCCTTACTAAGGGGAGGTGCCGTAGGCGGTGGGGTACATCCAT